>JBKOYW010000152.1:0-7435 GCA_046744275.1 Actinomycetota bacterium | reverse complement strand
GCAGCGTTGCGTAGTGCATGACGCTCTCTTGCGTGGCCTCGTCGGTGTCGAGCATGCCGGTGACCCGGCCCTCGCTCATGACGACGATGCGATGCGACATCCGCAGGATCTCGGGCAGCTCGGACGAGATCATGATGATCGACTTGCCCTGCTGCGCGAGCTCGTTGAGGAGCCGGTAGATCTCCTCCTTCGCGCCGACGTCGATGCCTCGGGTCGGCTCGTCGAAGATGAGGATGTCGCAGTCCTTGACGAGCCACTTGGCGATGACGACCTTCTGCTGGTTGCCGCCCGAGAGGTTCTTGACCGTCTGGGCGACCGACGGGGTCTTGATGCGCAGGGTGCCGACGTACTCCCTGGAGGTGGCGCGCATCGCCTTGTCCTTGACGAACCCGTAGGACTGGAAGCGCTCCTGCAAGGCGCTCAGCCCGATGTTCGCGTTGACCTCCTGCTCGAGCAGGAGGCCGAACTGCTTGCGGTCCTCGGAGAGGTAGCCGATCCGGTGCTTCGCAGCGTCGGCCGGATTGTGGATCGGGATCTCGCGGCCGCGCAGCTTGATCGTCCCGGCGTCGATCTTGTCCGCGCCGACCACCGCGCGCGCGACCTCGGTCCGACCGGCTCCCATGAGCCCGGCGAAGCCGAGGATCTCGCCCTTGCGCAGCTCGAAGCTCACATCCTTGAGGAGATCCTTCGTGCTCAGCCCGGAGACCTCGAGCACCACCTCCCGATCCGCCGCGACGCCGACCGGCTTCGCCTCGCCCGAGATCTCGCGGCCGACCATCATGGAGATGACCTCCTTCATGGTCGTCTCCCGAGTGTCGCGCGTCCCGACATACCGACCGTCGCGGATGACCGTGACCCGGTCGGCGATTCGCCTGATCTCGTCCATCCGGTGCGAGATGTAGATGACGCCCGTATCGGGCCGGACGAAGCGGCGGATCAGGTCGTGCAGGACCTCGACCTCGGCGTCGTTGAGAGCCGCGGTGGGCTCGTCCATGATCAGGAGCTTGGCGTCGTAGGACAGCGCCTTGCCGATCTCGACCATCTGCTGCTTCGCGACCGTGAGATTGCCGACGATCTGCTTGGGCGCGAGCGAGAGATGCAGCCGCTCGATGAGCTCCCGCGCCTGGGCGTTGAGCCGGCGCTCGTTGAGAAACAGGCGCGAGCCACGGGGCTCGCGCCCGATGAAGATGTTCTGCGCGACGGTGAGGTCGGGCATCAGGTTGAACTCCTGGTGGATGATGCTGATGCCGAGCTCCTGCGCGTGCTTGGGCGAGATCGGCTCGTAGGGCGCGCCGTTGAGGAAGAACTCGCCCTCGTCGACGGTGTACACCCCGGAGAGCACCTTCATCAGGGTCGACTTGCCGGCGCCGTTCTCGCCCACGAGCGCGAGGACCTCGCCGGCACGAAGGTCGAGGTGCATGTCCTCGAGCGCCTTGACCCCGGGGAAGCTCTTGCTGACCCCCTGCACATGCAGCAGGAGGGGGCGCCCTCCGTCGTCCATCAGCGGCTCTCCGCCTCCGAGGTGACCACGCCCTTGCGGAGGATCACGTTGCCGTAGGTCCGCGTCTCGCCCGTACGCACGATGACGTAGGCCTCGGCGGCGACGCCATAGAAGTCGTGCCGGTCGAGGAACCGCACGTCCTGCTCGGTCGCGCCGGCGGCCGCCACGAGCTCGTCCTGAACCGGCAGTCGTGCGCCGTCAGCGGAGGTCATGAGGTCGAGCGACGGCGGGTCGTCGAGCGGGATCACGGTCCGGACCGCGGCGAGCACGTCGGGCGTCGACAACGCCGGGAAGGTCAGCAGCCGGGTGGCGAGACGATCGGCCGGGAAGTGCGCGTCGGCGAGGACCAGCGCATCCGAGTGCCCCATCGCGTCCAGGTGCGCCAGCAGGCTCCCGGTGAGGATCGGATGGATTGACGTCAGCACGGTCCTGCTCTCCCTCGTTCGAACCCGGACGACGACCGTGCCAGCACCATACATCAGATGTTTCAGCGCGGCGTGCCGTCCCGGACCAGCCCGTAGACCGACGTCGCCGTCCCGGAGAGGATCAGCGCCTGCTCGTCCGGCGTCAGCTCCGCGACGAGCGATGACATCACCTCCCACGCTCGGCCGTAGCCGCCGACGAGCACCGTGAGCGGCCAATCGCTGCCCCACATGAGCCGCGCCGGGCCGAACAACTCGAGCGCGACCTCCCAGGCAGGACGCACCTCGTCGATGGTGAACGGCCGGCCCGGGACCTGCAGGCCGGACACCTTGGCGGTCGTGTTCGGGTGCGCGGCGACCTCGCACAGCCTGGCGCGCCAGCGCTCCCAGTCGGCGCCGCCGAAGGGCGGCTTGCCGAGGTGGTCGACGACGATCCGCAGGCCTGGCAGCGCCGCCGCCAGGTCCGCCGTCGCGGCCAGGTGCCGCGGCCAGGCGTCAGGTACGTCGAACGGGATGCCGCGCTCGGCCAGCTGCCGGAGCGACCGCCGGACGGACGGAAGAAGGAGGAAGTCGTCGCGGGGGTCGTCGTGCACGAGGTGGCGCACGCCGCGGAAGCTCGGGTCCTCCTGCCGGCGATCGAGCTGGCGCTCGGCCACTGCGGGGTCGTCGAGCTGCACCCAGCCGACGACGCCGTCGATCCATGGATGCCGGCGAGCGGCCTCGAGCATGAGCTCCGTGTCGCGCTCGGAGTCCTCGGCCTGGACGAGCACCGCCGACGCGATACCGGTCGCCTCCAGCTCGGTGCGCGCCTGCTCAGGCGTGAAGGTCGCGTGCAGCGGGCCGAGGTCCGGCGTGAGCCACGCGTACTCACTGCGCGCGAGGTCCCACACGTGCAGGTGGGCGTCGACTACCGTCCGTCGAGTTCGTCCCACAGCGCCTCCGGGATCTCGACCTCCATCCGCCGCGCGTTCTCGCGGACCTGCTCCGGGGTCGCGGCTCCCACCACGACGCTGCGCACCGCCGGCTCGCGGAGCGGGAACTGCAGCGCCGCCTCCGGCAGCGTCACCCTGTGCCGCTCGCAGACCTCCGCGAGGCGCTCTGCACGCGCGAGCAGCTCGGGTGGCACCGCGCCGTATTCGTACCTGCCTCCGGGGCGCGGCTTCGACAGCAGCCCGGAGTTGAAGATCGCCGCAGCGACGATCCCGACCCCGGTCTCGCGGCAGGCCGCGACCACCTCGTCCGCCTGCTCGAGCAGCGTGTAGCGACCGGCGACCATGGCGAGGTCGAGCGCCCCCGTGCGCACCGCGGCGGCGAGCGCCTCGGTCGACTTCGAGCCGATCCCGATCGCGGCGACGAGCCCCTCGTCACGGAGCGCGGCCAGCGCGGGGACGCCGGTCGACAGGTCAGCGGTCAGGACGTGCTCGTCCGGATCGTGCAGGTAGAGGACGTGGACCCCCGACAGGCCGAGGCGCTCAAGCGACTCCTCGAGGCTCGCCCGGATGCCGCCGGCGCTGAAGTCCCACACCCGGCGGAGCGACGCGGGCACTGCGAACTGGTTCGCGTCGTCCAGCCGGTGCGCCGTCTCCGGGCTCGGCCGCAAGAGCCGGCCGACCTTGGTCGACACGACATAGTCCGTGCGGGGCTTCGTGGCGAGGAAGGACCCGAGCCGGCGCTCCGAGAGCCCCAGTCCGTAGTGCGGTGCGGTGTCGAAGTAGCGGATGCCGCTCTCCCATGCCGCCTCGAGCACCGCCCAGGCGTCCTCGTCGGTCATCGCCCGGTAGAGGTTGCCGACGTTCGCCGCCCCGTACCCGAGCCGGCCGAGCCGCGGCTCAGCCACGGCTCTGAGCCGCCACCGTCGCGGCGAGCATCTCGGTCCCCGCGCCCGGTGCCGTAGGGGCGATGTAGCGGCCGCCGCGTACCTCGACCGGCGTCACGAAGTGCTCGTGCAGGTGGTCGACGAACTCGATGACGCGGCGCTCCATGCTGCCGGAGACCGCCACGAAGTCGAACATCGCCAGGTGCTGCACCGCCTCGCACAGGCCGACGCCTCCCGCGTGGGGACACACAGGCACGCCGAACTTCGCGGCGAGGAGGATGATCGCGACGTTCTCGTTCACGCCGGCGACGCGGGTCGCGTCGATCTGAAGCACCTGCAGCGCCTTCGCCTGCAGGAACTGCTTGAACATGATGCGGTTGGCCATGTGCTCGCCGGTCGCGACGGGCACGGGAGCCACGCCGCGGGCGATCGCCGCGTGACCGAGCACGTCGTCGGGATTCGTCGGCTCCTCGATCCAGGCGATGTCGTAGGGCGCGAGTGCCCGCGTCCATTCGATGGCCTCCGCGACGTCCCACCGCTGGTTCGCGTCGACGGCGATCCTGATGCTCGGTCCCACGGCCTCGCGGGCGATCTCGAGCCGGCGGACGTCGTCGGTGAGGTCCGCGCCCACCTTGAGCTTGATCAGCTCGAAGCCGCTCTCGACGGCCTCCCCGCACAGGCGGGCGAGCTTGGCGTCGTCGTAGCCGAGCCACCCCGGCGTGGTGGTGTACGCGGGATATCCCGACGCGAGCAGCTCGTCGCGTCGTGCGGCGCGCCCGGGCTCCGCGGCCCGCAGGATCTCGAGCGCCTGCTCCGGCGTCAGCGCGTCGGTCAGGTAGCGGAAGTCGACGAGGCCGACCAGCTCCTCGGGGCTCATCCCGGCCAGCAGCTCCCACAGCGGTATGCCGCCTCGCTTCGCCTTCAGGTCCCACAGCGCGTTGATCACCGCTCCCACGGCCATGTGCATCACGCCCTTCTCGGGGCCGAGCCAGCGAAGCTGGGAGTCGTGGACCAGCTCCCGCCACACCGCGCCCATGTCGGCGAGTAGCTCCTCGACGTCGCGGCCCACGAAGCGCTCGCGGATCGCCTCGATGGCGGCCACCTGGACGTCGTTGCCCCGCCCGATCGTGAAGACGAAGCCGTGCCCGGCCAGGCCGTCCGGAGCGTCCGTCGAGATCCGCAGGTACGCCGCGGAGTAGTCGGGGTCCGGGTTCATCGCGTCCGACCCGTCCAGCGACAGCGAGGTCGGAAACCGGATGTCGGCGGTATCGAAGTCGGTGATCCGGCTCATGAGACCTGCGTCGCGAGGATATGCGTTACAAAGCCGTGCGTGCCTCGCCCTGCCGTGATCGGCGTCGACATCGGTACGTCGAGCAGCAAGGGCGTCCTGGTCGACCTCGAGGGTCGGGTGCTCGCCTCGCACGTCGTCGAGCACGCCGTCCAGCGCCCGGGTGCCGGCATGGTGGAGATGGACGGGTCCGTGTGGTGGGAGGAGTTCGTCGCGATCGCGCGGCGCCTGCTCGCGGAGCAGCGCGTCGACGTTCAGGCCGTCGGCGTCAGCGGCATGGGCCCGTGCGTGCTGCTCACCGACGCGACCGACGAACCGCTGCGCCCGGCCATCCTCTACGGCGTCGACAGCCGGGCCGGCCGCCAGATCGACCGCCTGAATGACCGCTACGGCGCCGACGAGATCCTCCGCCGCTGCGGTTCGGCGCTCTCCTCGCAGGCGGCCGGGGCCAAGGTCGCTTGGGTCGCCGACGAGGAGCCGGAGCTCTTCGCGCGGGCGCGCCGGCTCTACATGCCGAGCTCGTTCCTCGTGCGCCGGCTGACCGGCGTGTACGTCCTGGACCATCACTCCGCCAGCCAGTGCACTCCGCTCTACGACTCGCCGGCCCAGGCCTGGCATGAGCCATGGGCGGACGACATCGCCGGTGCCATCGAGCTCCCCCCGCTGCTGTGGCCGGGGGACGCGGCGGGGACGGTGAGCGCCGACGCCGCCGCGGCCACGGGGCTGCCCGTGGGCAGCCCGGTCATCACGGGCACCATCGACGCCTGGTCGGAGGCGCTCAGCGTCGGCGCCCAGGGCGTCGGCGATCTCATGCTCATGTACGGCACGACGATGTTCCTCGTGCACACGGTGCCGGAGCCCCTGACGAGCCCGGCGCTGTGGGGCACCGTCGGCGCACTCCCCGGCACGCGCAACCTGGCCGGCGGGATGGCCACGTCCGGGGCCATCACGAGCTGGCTGCGCGAGCTCTTCGGCTCTCCGTCGTACGGTGAGCTGCTCGAGCTCGCCGCGCGCTCCGGCGTCGGCGCGAACGGGCTCCTGCTGCTGCCGTACTTCGCCGGCGAGCGCACGCCGATCATGGATCCGGACGCCCGCGGCGTGATCGCGGGGCTCACGCTGTCGCACACTCGCGGCGATCTCTACCGGGCGGCGCTGGAGGCGACCGGGTACGGCGTCCGCCACAACATCGAGGCCATCGAGGCCGCGGGCGGCGACATCCGGCGGATCGTCGCGGTCGGGGGTGGGACGCAGGGCGGGCTGTGGACCCAGCTCGTCTCGGACATCACCGGTCGCCCGCAGGAGATCCGGACGCAGTCGATCGGCGCCAGCTACGGCGCGGCCTTCCTCGCCGCCCAGCTCATCGCACCCGCGTCGATCGACGCCTGGAACCCCATTCAGGAGACGGTGACGCCTCGGGCTGATGCCGTCGAGCGGTACGAGGACCTCTACCGGCTCTACCGCGACCTCTATCCGCAAACCGCCGACACGGTCCACGCGCTCGCGGAAAGGCAGGAGCGATGACCCGTTACGCCATGCCCGATCTCCCGGCGCCGCAGGCCGCAGAGCCGGGCGTCGTCTACACGGTCGCCAGCGGCGACCTGCGGCCCGCGGCGAACGTGACGTGCTGGCCGACGCAGCGCAAGCTCGAGGAAGACTTCGCGGTCGCGGTCGAGGCGCTCGGTTGGACGGTCCGGCGCGGGCACCCTGTCGGCAAGCACGGTTTCATAGACAGCCAGCGCGCCGGCATCGAGGTCTTCAAGCAGCTGCCGCCGGATGCGCCGGTCGTCGTCGTCGAGGCCGTGTGGCAGTACAGCCACCACGTCCTGCCCGGCCTGCGCACCCACCGCGGCCCGATCCTCCTGGTCGCCAACTGGAGCGGGGAGTTCCCCGGGCTGGTCGGCCTGCTCAACCTCACCGCGAGCCTGACCAAGGCCGGCGTGCGCCACTCGGTGCTGTGGAGCGAGGACTTCACCGACGACTGGGCGCGTGGCTGCCTGCGGACCTGGCTCGAGAGCGGCGCGCTGTCACACGACACGAGCCATGTGCGTGACCTCGACGACCTTGGTGCCGGCTCGGAGGTCGACCTCGGGCGTGCGCTCGCGGCTCAACTGCAGCGCGAGAAGGCGATCATCGGCGTCTTCGACGAGGGCTGCATGGGGATGTACAACGCGATCATCGACGACGAGCTGCTCAACCCGCTCGGGATCTACAAGGAGCGCCTCTCGCAGAGCGCGCTCGTCGCCGAGATGGGCCGGGTCGGCGACGAGGATGCGCTGGCGGTGCGCTCTTGGCTGGACCGTGCCGGGATGACGTTCCACACGGGCAGCGACGGGGCGACGGAGCTCACCGACGGGCAGCTGCTGAGTCAGTGCAGGATGTACATCGCCGCGCTGCGCATGGCCGACGAC
>JBKOYW010000012.1:0-4628 GCA_046744275.1 Actinomycetota bacterium | reverse complement strand
CCTCGATCCCGTCGATCCGACCGCCGTCGCGTACACCCGGTTCTTCAACCCGACGGTCGGCATCCAGGAGGATCCCGCGACCGGCAGCGCCGCCGGTCCGCTCGTCAGCCGTCTGGTCGCACAGGGTGTGGTGCCCGACGGCGCGCCGGTATTCGTCGAGCAGGGCTATGCCATCGGACGTCCGAGCCGGATCCACGTGCAGGTGAGCGGCGAGCGCGTGCGGATCGGCGGGGCGGCCGTCGTCGTGGCAAAGGGCAGGCTCACGCTCTGAGCCGGCACGGAACGCGATCAACGGAGGAGACCGATGACGGAAGCCGACGAACGCCACCTGCGCAGGGCTGTGGAGCTGGCGGGCGCCGCGCGCGGAGCGGGCGACATGCCGTTCGGATCGTTGCTCGTAGGGCCTGGGGACGAGGTGCTCGCCGAGGAGCGCAACACGGTCGTGACGGAGCGCGACATCACGGCCCATCCCGAACTCAAGCTGGCGCGGTGGGCCGCGCGACAGCTCGATGCCGGCGTCGCGCGGCAGACCACCATGTACACGAGCTGCCAGCCGTGCCCGATGTGCACCGGCGCGATCTCGCGCTCCGGGCTCGGGCGCGTCGTCTTCGCGCTCTCCGGCGAGCAGTTGCAGGAGCTCAGGCCGCCCGGCGCCGCCAGCCCGGACGCTGCGCCGGTCGCCTACGAAGGGCCCGCGCTGTTCGCCGAGGCCCGCGTCCCGATCGACGGCTACTACGACTGATCACCGCGTCACGCGGTAGCGCAGGTGCGTCACCAGGCCGGTGCCCCACGCCTCGAGCGGCTCGAGCGTGAGGTCGCCGACGCCGTCCAGGAGCCGCTCGCCGGCGCCGATGATCACCGGCGCGACGTGCAGCCGCAGCTCGTCGACGTGCCCCGCCGCGAGGTACTGGCGCGCCGTCTGCGCGCCGCCGGCGATCGCGACATCCGCGTCGCCCGCCGCCTCGCGCGCCTGAGCGAGCGCCGACTCGATCCCGTCGGTGACGAACGTGAACGTCGTGCCGCCCTGCATCGTCAGCGGCTCGCGCGGATGGTTGGTGAGGACGAAGACCGGCGCGTGGTACGGCGGGTCGTCGCCCCACCAGCCCTTCCAGTCCAGGTCCCACTCGCCCCGGCCGGGCCCGAACATGTTGCGGCCCATGATGAAGGCGCCCGCCGCCGTGAGGCCCTCGATCGCCACTGCATTCGCCTCGGCCTCCTCGAACATCCAGCGGTGCAGGCGCTCGCCGACGCCCTCGCCGAAGGGGTTCTCGAGGCTCTGGTTCGGTCCTGCGGCGAAGCCGTCGAGAGAGATCGCCATGTCTGCTGTGATTCTGGTCATGTAGGGAGGTCGGGGCCGCCCGGCGATTCTCGACATCGGTCCGGCGAAGAGTCGTGTCTCCCGTACACCGATGAGCCTGGCCCTGCCCTACGGTCTCTACTCGCGATGACAGTTGAATCCGCGATCAGGCTGCGGGGGGTCGTCAAGCGTTTCGGGTCGCTGACCGCCGTCGACGGCCTCGACCTCGACGTCCCGTTCGGGACGTGCGTCGGACTCCTCGGGCCCAACGGCGCCGGGAAGTCGACGACGATGAAGGCGCTCACCGCCCAGGTGATCGCCGACGAGGGCGAGCTCGAGGTGCTGGGCTTCCGCCTGCCCGACGACTCCAAGCAGGCGCGCGCGCTGATGGGCGTCGTGCCGCAGCTCGACAACCTCGACGTGTCGCTGACCGTCGAGCAGAACCTGCTCGTCTTCGCCCACCTCTACCGCGTGCCGGCCGGCAAGCGCAAGGAGGCGATCGAACGCACGCTCGGGATCGCCAACCTCACCGAGCGTCGCGGCTCCAAGGTCGACGAGCTCAGCGGCGGGATGCGCCGGCGGCTGCTGATCGCGCGCGCTCTGCTCCACGAGCCGAGGCTGCTGCTGCTCGACGAGCCCACGGTCGGCCTCGACCCGCAGGTCCGCCAGGAGCTGTGGGCGCTGATCGACCTCCTTCGCTCCGAGGGCGTCTCGATCCTGATGAGCACCCACTACATCGAGGAGGCCGAGCGCCTCTGCGACCAGGTGACGATCATGTCGCACGGCAAGGCCGTCGCGGTCGGGCCGCCGCGGGAGCTGATCGTCGAGCACGCCGGCCCGCAGGCGATCGAGGTCTACGGCTCGCCGACACGGCTCACCGAGGTCGAGGCGCTCGCCCGCGACCGCGGCTGGCGCACCCGCCGCACCGGCACCTCGGTGTCGATCCTGCAGGCCAACGGTGCGGCCGGCGATCTCGACGGCGAGACCCGCGTAACCAACCTCGAGGACGTCTTCGTGCTGCTGACCGGGGAGGAGATCGACTGATGGCCACCGTCGCCGCCGCACCCCGCCGCCGCCTGCACCGCCTCGAGCCCCCCGCGCTCATGGGCGTGATGGTCCGCGAGATCGTCAACTTCTCCTCGTTCTGGCGGTCGTCGACGTTCTCCTCGACCGTCGACCCCACGATCTACTTGCTCGCCTTCGGATTCGGCTTCGGCTCGCTGGTCAGCAGCGTGGCCGGCTACGAGTACATCGAGTTCGTCGGCACGGGGATCGTGGCCACCACGGTGCTGTTCTCCGGCGCGTTCCCGGCGATGTACTCGACGTACGTCAAGTACGCGTTCCAGCGCACCTACGACGCGATCCTCGCCGCGCCGGTCGACACCGAGGAGCTGGTGACCGCCGAGGCGCTGTGGATCTCGGCGCGGACCGGCGTCTACGGCTGCGTGCCGATGCTCGTCGCGATCGTGTTCGGCCTCGACCCGAGCTGGGGCATGCTGCTGGTCCCGTTCATCGCCGCGCTCGCGGGGTTCGGCTGGGCTGTGTTCGGCATCTTCATCGCCGCCAAGGCGAAGGCGATCGAGAGCTTCTCCTACTGGCAGAGCGGGCTACTGACGCCGATGTTCCTCGTCGCAGGCACGTTCTTCCCGCTCGACGGGCTGCCGGAGTGGGCGCAGGTCCTCGGCCACATCAACCCGCTCTACCACTGCGTCGAGCTGGTCCGGGCCGCCGTGTTCGGCTTCGAGGGCTGGATCGACGTCTGGCACATCGGATTCCTCGTCGGCTTCGCCTTCATCTCGTGGCGGCTTGCGATCCACTACATGGAGCGCAAGCTCATTCTCTGATCCGAGTCAGCTCCATCACCCAGTTGGTCTTCCAGCTCGCGCCGCCGTCGAACGAGAACGCCTGCTCCCAGCGCGCGTGGTCGGCGGTGATCTCGGACCAGTCGAAGCGCATGTGGATCGGCACGCCCTCGAGCACGTCCTCACACTCGAACCGCGCGCGGTCCGGCGCGCTGAAACGGCCCTCGACGGGCGGGTCGAGCCGGCCGGGACGCTGCGTTGACGACCACCAGATCCGCCAGAGGTCGGCCTCCGGGTCGTAGAGCCGCAGCGAGAAGCCCTCGTAGCCGTCGGTCACGAAGTGGTCGTGGTTCCCGAACCCGCCGAGCATCCCGTACGCGGTCGAGGTCGCCTCGAACGTCTCCCACTCGTCGCACTCGGGGTCGAGCGTGTCGGTGAGCTTCCGGTTGGCGACGTGCCAGCGGCCGGGCAGGAACTCGAAGTCGGTCGCCGGCATCAGACCGCCACCGGGTCGAGCGCCCGCTCGAGATAGCGCTCCGGGTCGCCGCCCTTGAGCACCTCCTCCAGCCACGCGCGGCGCTCGAAGTCGATCACCTCGAGCTCCCACACGCAGGCCATGCCGGTGCCGCCGGCGGGCTCGAGCGCGCCCGCGTCGTCGAGCGGGGCGGTGAACGCGTGCTTGTGGATCTCGTTCTCGTGCGCCCACCAGTAGACGATCGCGAGCCCGGCGAACTTCGCGTCGTGGGCGATCGTGAAGCCGTACGCGCCGTCCGGGACGACCTGCTCGGCGACGCGGCGCGTGGCGGCCGCGAGCTCGAGCCGCGGGGTGTCGCCCTCGTAGGCGATGCCGTAGTGCTTGAGCCGGTCGTCGCGCGCCAGGTACGAGACGCGTCGTGGTTCGTAGGTCATGCCATGGACGGTACGCCCTAAACAGGGCAGTATCTGTCCTCTATGGCGAAGACGGACCGCGTGCTGGTGCTGCTCGAGGCGCTCCAGGACAACGCGTCGGCGAGCGGGCCAGAGCTCGCGCGCCGGCTCGGCGTCGACGTCCGCACGGTCCGGCGCGACGTGGTCTCGCTGCGCGATCTCGGCATCCCCGTCGAGGCCGAGCGCGGCCCGGGAGGCGGCTATCGGCTGCGCCCCGGCTACCGGATGCCGCCGCTGATGCTGACCGCCGACGAGGCGACGGCCGTCGCGCTCGGCCTGATCACGGCGCGCCACGACGGCCTCGACGCCGACGGCGCGCTCGCGAAGATCCGTCGCGTCCTGCCCGATCGCGTGCGCGTGCGGGTTGAGGCGCTCGAGCACACGCTCGGCTTCACGCGGCCCGGCCCCGACGCGTCGCCGCCCACCGGCGAGCACCTGCTGCTCCTGGCCGAGGCCGCGCGGCGCGGGCGGCGGGTGACGGCGCGCTACACGGCGTCCGACGGCGCCGAGTCCGAGCGCGAGCTCAGCCCCTACGGCCTCGTCGCCCACGCCGGCCGCTGGTACGTGCCAGCCCACGACCACGGCCGCGACGAGCCACGCAC
>JBKOYW010000512.1:0-7888 GCA_046744275.1 Actinomycetota bacterium | reverse complement strand
GGCTTGCACGGTCATTGGGGTGCGGTCCCGGCGGGTCCGATCATGGCGAGGGTCACGCCGGGGCCGTGACCTTCAGCTGCGCGAATCATCGTCCAGAGCACGTCGAGGAACGGGTAATCAGCGGCCAAGACTGTCGTCTGCCTCCGGATGCGGGGGCGCTCGGTGCAATGCTCCGGCGGCAGGCACCGGCCCGCAAGGTGGTGTGCATGCGGGTCGAGCGGGTGTTCGCACTTGCGCGCGTTCGCTCACGGCGCCGGCGCGACCCCGTTGCGCCCGGTCGCGGCAGGTGATCGCCTCGTGGCCGGGCGCGGATAGCCGGCCCCAGGCCACCGCCGCTGACGCACGGGGGTGTGGACCGCCCCGCGATATATGGGGCGCGCACCCTGGTGCGCGCGCCGTCGCGCGGGGACGATCGTCCCGTGCTCCTCTGGCTCGCAGGGATCGCGCTGGCGCTGGCGGCGCTCGAGCTGCTCGGCGTCGACGTCTCCGGCTGGTTCTCGGATCTCTGGGACGCGCTGACGGGGATCGGCCTCGGCTACCTCGCCGCCGGTTGGTCGCTGCAGACCGTGCAGACCACCCTGACGGCGCTCGGGTGGTACTCGATCCTGCGCGCCGGCTATCCGCGGGCGCCGGTGCCCTACCGCCAGGTGCTCGCCTCCTATGCCACGGGTGTGGCGCTGAACGGCTTCTTGCCCGCGAACATCGGGACCTTCGTGATGCTGCTGATGTTCGTGGCCATCACGCCGGGCGCCGGCTTCCCGGGAGTCGTCGGCGGGATGCTCGTGCAGAAGATCTTCTTCACGCTTGCCGGCGCTTTCGTCTACGTCTATCTCTTCGCGTCGGTGCCGGGCACCTTCGAGCGCCAGTTCGAGCTGCCGCACGACCATCCGGTCCTGACGCTCGCGATCCTCGGCGGCGCCGTGCTCCTGATCGTCGCGCTCGCCGGCATCTTCCGGCGCAAGCTGCACGACTTGGTGGAGAAGGCCAAGCAGGGCGGCGCGATCCTCGCGCGCCCGCGCGAGTACCTGGTCCGGGTCGCCCTGCCGTCGCTCGGCGCCTGGCTCGCCAAGCTCGGCGTGATCGCCGTGTTCCTGGCCGGGTACGGGATCGCGGTCACGTTCCACACGGTGATGTCGGTGGCGGGCGGCAACTCGATCGCCAACACCGTCTCTGTCACGCCGGGGGGCGTCGGCGTCAACCAGGCGACGAACGTCGCCGCGCTCGAGGACGTCACCGACGCCGCGACTGCCACGGCATACTCGCTCGGCCAGCAGCTCGCCGTCACCGCGTGGAACGTCGCCTTCGCCGTCGTTGTCGTCATCTGGGCGTTCGGCTGGACCGGCGGCCGCGTCCTCGTCGAGGAGTCCTACGCGGACGCCAAGGTCAAGGTGGCCGAGCAGAAGGCACAGCGGGCCGCGAAGCGAGCGGCCCGCCGGAGGGCATGAAACGGGTGCGGGCAATCACGTACTACTTGGGATGGGCGGCTTCTGCCTCGCGGATGTCCGCCGCGAGCTGGTCGGCAGCGACGCTCGTTGTCTTCCGGACGGTGAGCCTCGCAGGGCCGATGCTCGCGTTCACCCTGTCGGCCATGTCGGAGGCGTAGACGACGACCAGACCGGCGTCGCCCTCGTCCAGGACCTGTCCCAGCGTCGTGAGATCCTCGCGTGACATGCCGCTGCTGGCGTGACCGGCCATGGCGCCTAACGCCGCCCCCGCGCCGCCGCCGACGGCCAGCGCGCCGAGGATGCCGACGGCGGGGAACAACGCCGCCACGGCTCCCGCGGCGAGGCCCCAGTTGAGTCCCACCGCAGTGCCGTGGCGAGTCGGCTCGTCGTGCCTGCGCACGATCTCGACCTTGCCTGCCTCGTTCTTGGCGACCACGGTGGCGTCGAAATCATGCGACGAGCCGACGTGTCGGTACGCCACCTTGACGGCCTCGTAGCCGGAGAGCGCATCCTCGACGCGGTCGTAGGCCGCGGCCAACACGTACAGGGTGTCACTCATCGAGCTCCTCAGGCAGTCGTGGCCGGCTCGCCCAGCGCGGAGCGTAGGCGCGCCTCGTCGTCCTCGTTGAGCGAGGTCTGGATCACCTCGCCGCCGAAGGGCCGGAGCCGTTCCAGCACGCGGTCGGGGGCATCGCTGCGGCCGAGCGCGATCAGCGCCGCCCCGCCCGGCGGGAGCTTGGCGCCGAGCTCCTTCATGAAGTCGTCGTTGACGCCGACGTCGCTCATCTTGCCGACGAGGGCCCCGGATGCGGCTCCGAAGGCCATGCCGAGGAGCGGCGCGAGGAAGAGCAGTCCGATGAGGCCGCCCCATACGGCTCCGCCCGCGGCGCCGGTCCCGGCGGGGCTGTACGCCTGGTGCAGCTTGATCTTGCCGTCGGCTCCGTGGACGACCACGACCGCGTCGTGGAGCTCGACCATGTACTCCTTGCTCGCGCGGTCGAGCTCGGCTCGCACGCGCTCGGCCGTATCCGCGTCGGGATAGGCGATCGCGATAAGCGTGGCCATCGTCTGGCCTCCTTCGGGTCGGAGGGGTCGGGACGAGTCTGGGCGACCGCAGCGGGCACCGCAATGTGGTGCGCGCGCGTCCGGTGGGGTGGTGCGCATGCGTCCAGGACGCCGGACCGCACCATTGGCGCGCCGTCATGCCGGGCGTAACCGTCGCGACATGGCGACCGAGGCCGGTACGCGCCGCGAGGGGGGACGCCGCGCCGGCGACCGACTGGCCGCAGAGCGCGGCACGGCCCTCGCCGTTCCCGCCGATCGCGGACTACGCGTTCCTGTCGGACTGCCACACCGGCGCGCTCGTCGCGCCCGACGGGACGGTCGACTGGCTGTGCGTGCCGCGCTTCGACGCGCCGAGCGTCTTCGGCAGCCTGCTCGACCGGCAGGCGGGCAGCTTCCGGCTGGGTCCGTACGGGCTCACGGTGCCGACCGCCCGGCACTACGAGCCCGGGACGAACATGCTCGTGACCACGTGGCACGCTCCGGGCGGCTGGGTCATCGTGCGCGACGCGCTGACCATGGGTCCCCGCCGGGGCGTCGACACGATCACTCCCCACACCCGCCCGCCCGCGGACGAGGATGCCGACCACACCCTCGTCCGGGTCGTTACGTGCGTGGCCGGGGTCGTCGAGGTCGAGCTGGCGTGCGAGCCGGTGTTCGACTACGGCCGCGTCACCGCTGAGTGGATCCTCTCGGACGATGCGCTCACTACTGCCGACGCGGTCGGCGGCGAGGTCCGCATGCGGCTCCATAGCGACATGCAGCTCGGCGTGGAGGGCGGCCGCGTTCGCGCGCGTCACGCCCTGCGGGTCGGCGAGCGGCTCTTCTGCTCGCTGTCCTGGGCCGAGGAGCTGGCATCGCCGGCCGACGCCGGCGAAGCCGAGCAACGGCTGTCCGCCACCTGCTCGTTCTGGCGCGACTGGCTCGACCGGTCACGGCCCGTCGACCATCGCTGGCGCGAGCCGATCGAGCGGTCAGCGCTGACCATCAAAGGCCTCACGTACATGCCCACCGGAGCGACCGTGGCCGCGCTCACCACCTCCCTGCCCGAGACTCCAGGCGGCGAGCGCAACTGGGACTACCGCTACGCCTGGATGCGCGACACGACGTTCACCCTGCGCGCGCTGCACTGGCTCAGCCTCGACTGGGAGGCGGACGAGTTCATGCAGTTCGTCGCCGACCTCGAGCCGAACTCTGACGGGGCGCTCCAGATCATGTACGGCATCGACGGCCGCAGGGACCTGAGCGAGTCCATCCTGGACGACCTGTCGGGCTACGACGGGGCGCGGCCGGTGAGGATCGGCAACGGCGCGTTCGATCAGCGCCAGAACGACGTCTACGGCGCGGTGCTGGACTCGATCCTGCTCCACACGCGGCGCAGCCAGCGGCTGCCGCGACGGCTGTGGCCGGTCGTCGAGACACAGGCCCAGTGCGCGACCGGAACCTGGCGGGAGCCCGACCAGGGCATCTGGGAGGCGCGCGGTGAGCCGCGGCACTACGTGTCCTCGAAGCTTATGGGATGGGTTGCGCTCGACCGCGCGGCCGAGCTCGCCGAGATCAGGGGCGACGGGGAGCGCGCGAGGAGCTGGCGCGCGGAGGCGGACGAGATCCGCGCGGACATCCTCGAGAACGGCGTCGACGGCCGCGGGGCGCTGCGCCAGCACTACGGGACCGACGCGCTCGACGCCTCGGCATTGCTGGCCGCCATCTTCGGGTTCCTCCCGAGCGACGATCAGCGCCTGAGGGCCACGGTGATGGCGATCGCAGACGAGCTGACCGAGGACGGCTTCGTGCTGCGCTATCGCACCGAGGAGACCGACGACGGCCTGTCGGGGCGGGAGGGTACGTTCCTGATCTGCTCGTTCTGGCTCGTCTCGGGGCTCGCGGTCATCGGCGAGCTGCAGCGCGCACGCGATCTGATGGAGCGCCTGCTCCGGATCGCGTCGCCGCTCGGCCTCTACGCGGAGGAGTTCGACACCGCGACAGGCCGCCACCTCGGCAACTTCCCGCAGGCGTTCTCCCACCTTGCGCTGCTCGAGGCGGCCGCTCGCATCGTCCTGGCCGAGCGGTTGTCCGAGTACGCGGGCTGAGCACTCAGCGCGCAGCGCGAGTGGGCCGGCCGAGGTTGCTGACGATCAGCGAGACCACGGTGACGAGGTAGATCTGGCCGATGAGCGCTTCGAAGACTGCGAGGCTGTGACCTAGGTCGGCGCGGGCGACGAAGTCGCCGAACCCCACCGTCGTCAGCGTGGTGAAGCTGAAGTACAGGCAGTTCGACGCCGTCGCCGCCTGTCCGCCGGCGAAGAACGGGTGGCCGCCGAGTCGGTCGATCGCTCCGTAGGCGAACGCGAAGAACATGCCGAGCAGGAGGTAGAGGCAGAGCACGCCCAGCACTGCGGCGAGTCGCACCCGCCCGGTCGCGCGCAGATCGCCGACGACACCGGCCGCGACGGCGGGCGGCCCGAGCGCCACGAGCGCCGCATTCATCGCGAGCGCGACGCCGTCCCCGACGCCGCCGATGATCGCGCGCAGGACGCCGATGCTCAGCACCAGCAACGCGAGCGTCGCGGCCAGCCTGACCAGCCGCGACGCGAGCCCGGCCGCGCGGACCGCGAGCGCCACGCCGGCGCCCGTCAGCGCGGTCACCACGAGCTGCTGGAGCGCGCCGGGCGGGGCGATCCCCTGCACGCCCAGCGAGAGGACGAGCATGACGAGCAGGAGCCCGTACCGGTGCCGCTCTACGCGCCTGCGACTCCCGGTCGACTCGGTCGGCACGCTGCGAGCATCGCCGCTGCACGACCGCGGCGCCACCCGGCCCGCTGGTGTCCCGCACCGGGGCCACCCACCCGACGGACGCGTGCGTGCATCCGTACCTGACACCGGCGAGCGCCATTGCCCACGCAGCGCCGAGGCCCAACGATGGGGATGTGGCGAAGGACGTGCCCGAACCGGCGCCGCCTGCGCGGCGCCTCGGCCTGCTGCTGGCGATGGCGATGTTCGTGCTCGTCGTCGACACGTCGCTGATGAACGTCTCGATCTCCGCGGTCGTCCGCGACCTCGACACGACGGTCAGCGGCGTCCAGTCGGCGATCGCGCTCGAGGCGCTCGTGTCCGCCGCGTTCATCCTGATCGGCAGCAAGGTCGGCGACCTCTTCGGCCGCAAGCGGGCGTACGTGCTCGGCCTGCTCGGCTACGCGATCGGCGCCGTGGCGATGACGCTGGCGCAGGGCCTGGTCGCGATCATCGTCTTCTGGGCGGTGATCGGCGGCCTCGGCGCGTCGCTCCTGCTGCCGTCGATGCAGTCCCTCATCCACGGCAACTTCGAGGGAGCGGCCCAGAAGAAGGTCTATGCGCTCGTGGGGGCCTCGGCCGCGATCGCGGCCGCGGTGGGACCGCTGATCGGGGGCTTCATCACCACCTACCTGTCGTGGCGCGTCGCTTTCCTGCTCGAGGCCGTCGTCATCGCCGTCGTGCTGTCCGGCATCGGGCTGGTCCGCGATGTGCCCTACACCGGCTCGCGCCGCGTGGATCCGGTGGGGGCGGTCCTTTCGGTCCTCGGTATGGGCGGCGTCGTCCTCGGGATCCTCGTGTGGCAGGAGGGCGGCGAGGCCGTCGGCGCCCTGATCGCGGCCGGCGCGGCGGCGCTGGGAGGGCTGGTCTACTGGCTCGCGCGGCGCAAACGCCGCGGCGAGCCGACGCTGATCGACCCCGATCTGTTCCGGTCCAAGCACTTCCAGACCGGGACCTCGGGGCAGATGCTCCAGCAGATCTCCCTGGGCGGCATGATGATCGCGCTGCCCATCTACCTGCAGATGGTGCTCGACTACAACGCGATGGAGGCGGGCCTGTCGCTGGCGCCGCTCTCGCTCAGCATGTTCGCGATCGCGCTGCTCGCCGGCAAGAAGGCAGGCGACCGGCGCCCGAGCGCGGTCATCCGGCTCGGCTTCGGCCTCCTGGCCACCGGGGTGATCCTGCTGATCCCGATCGTGCCGCGCGCGGACTCCGGCTGGTACCTGGTCATCCCGCTGATGATCGCGGGATCGGGGCTGGGGCTCCTGGTGTCGCAGCTCAACAATTACACGCTCGCCCCGATCTCCGACGAGCGGGTCAGCGAGGCAGCCGGCGTCAACTCAGCCGCGGGCTCGTTCGGGTTGTCGTTCGGGCTGGCGTTCGCCGGCGCGATCATGCTGGCGACCCTCTCGATCACCTTCACGAACAAGGCCGAGGCGAGCAGCGTGCTGCCGCCGGACGACAAGCAGCGCGTCGCCGAGGTGCTGGAGGACGACGCGCAGGTGATGAGCAACGCGCAGCTCGTGGAGCTGCTCGCCGGCCAGCCGGAGGCGGTCCAGGACGAGATCGTCAGGATCAACACGGACGCACGGCCGCTCGCCCTCCAGGTGGCGTTGCTCGTCCCGCTGCTGGCCGCACTGGCCGGCCTTGCGAACGCGTTCCGCATGATGCGGCTGGCGGACGTCAGGCCGTCTGCCTCCGCCGAGGGCATGGCCCTGGCCTGACCGCCGTGGGGCGCGCGGGCGTCTGCGGGGGGTGGCGCGCACGACGGCCGTCGGCATGCGCGCCCGGTGGCGCTCGCGCGCGCGAGCCGCGACGCTGACCCCTGCGCGCTCATGCCGAGGGAAGGAGAAGCCGTGGACCGAGAGCAGCTCGAGGAGATGGGCCCGGTCGACTATGTCGTGCTCGAGTGGCCCAAGCAGCAGCCGGTGGGCGAGGCCGCACCGCTGATCCTGGACGCCGTCGACCGCGGCATCATCCGGATCCTGGACGTCGCTCTGCTCGCCAAGGACTCGGACGGCACGGTCGCGACCATGGAGCTCGGCGCCCTCGAGGGCGGCGACGCGGGCGCCTTCGCCGAGTTCGAAGGCGCCTCGTCCGGGTTGATCGGCGAGGACGACCTGGAGGAGGCCGCCGGTGTCCTGGAGCCCGGCACGTCGGCCGCCGTCATCGTGTGGGAGAACCGCTGGGCGGCGCCGATCGCGAGTGCGCTGCGGCGCTCCGGCGGTCAGCTCGTCGCTAGCGGCCGCATCCCGGTCCAGGCCATTCTCGCCTCGCTCGACGCCGTCGAGGCGACCAACTGACGAAGAAGGAGACAGCATGCCCGGACTGCTTCGCGGGATGGCCCGCACCGCCGTCGTCGCCGGCACCGCGACGGCCGTCAGCAACCGCGTGTCGCGCCGCCAGGCCAGGCGCTGGGGCTATGAGGACCAAGGGGCCGAGTACGCCGAGCCGGCGCCGGCGCCGGCACCCGCGCCCGCCGCGCCGCAGGCGGACCCCATCGCGCAGCTGAAGGAGCTCGCGGCGCTCAAAGACCAAGGGATCCTCACGGAGGAGGAGTTCGCGGCGCAGAAGGCAAAGATCCTCAGCTC
>JBKOYW010000245.1:0-4558 GCA_046744275.1 Actinomycetota bacterium | reverse complement strand
ATGCCCGCGTTGGTGGCCAGGAAGAGGATCGTCGCCGCCAGCAGGCCGACGTAGATCTCGCCGACAGACTGCAGCGGCCCGAGGTCGAGCTCCTTCACTACGCCGAGGATCGGATCGCCCGCGAAGCCGCCCTCCTCCTCGGTCAGGCCGAGCAGCGTCTGGTACTCGCCCGTGCTCGAGTTGAACGTGACCGGCAGCGCGGAGAGGGCGACGGCGGGGAGCGTGAAGTAGATCGCGAAGACCGCGATGCGGACCCGGTTGATGGCGGTCGGGATCGTCTTCGCCTCGTCCCGGGCCTCCTCGGACATGTTCGAGATCGTCTCGATGCCCGTGTAGGCGAGCATGCCGATCGGGATCGCGAGGATGAAGTCCTTCCACTCGGGCGCCTCGCCGAGGATCACGTTGTCGACCAGCGTCTCGGGCGAGAACACGAGGAAGATGCCGACGACGACCAGCAGCAGCTGGGTCGCGAAGTCGACGACCGCGAGCAGGATGTTCACCCCGGTCGACTCCTTGGCGCCGAACACGTTGATCGCGGCGAGCACGGCGATAACCACGCAGCCGGCGACGATGTCGCCTGGCGACGAGCGCAGCGGCTCCCAGAACAGCCCGCCGACGTAGTGCGGCACGAAGAACGCCGAGATCGCGATCGTGGCGACGTAGGTGAGCATCTGCGCCCACGCGGCCACGAACGACCAGAACTCGTTGAACGCGCGCCTGGCGAAGCTCGACGACCCGCCCGCCTCCGGGTACATCGTCGTCGCCTCGGCGTACGTGGCGGCCGTGCAGAAGAAGAAGAACCCCGTGATGATGAAGACGATCGGGGTCAGCCCGAGTGCGAACGAGGCGACGAGGCCGAGCGCGTAGTAGATCGACGACCCGACGTTGCCGTAGGCGGTGGAGAAGAGGGCGTTGGCCCCGAGGACGCGCTCGAGGCCCTCCAGTCGGCGTCGTGCCATGTCTGGCCGATTCTAGATTTCCGCGACTGGCGGCCTTAGGCCGGGACGCGCAGCACGAGCAGCGCGAGGTCGTCCTGCGTCCGGCCGCCCTGGAACTCGAGCACGGCCTCGACGATGCGGTCGGCGATGCCCGCGGCGTCCTCGCCCGCTGAGGAGCCGATCAGCTCGGCCAGCCGCTCGTCGCCGTACATGCCCTTCGGCCCGCGGCCCTCGGTGACGCCGTCGGTGAAGGAGACGAGCGCGTCGCCGGGGCCGAGGCGCACGATCACGTCGGGATGAACGACGGCCGGCACGACACCGAGCAGCGGCCCGCTGCACGGCACCGTCTCCACGCGGCCGTCGGCGCGCAGGACGAGCGGTTGCGGGTGGCCCGCGCTGGCCAGCACGACCTGCGCGGAACCCGCCCCGACCGCCCCGACCGTCACGCGGCCGTGCAGCGCCGTGCAGAAGCGGCCGTCGTCGATCTGGCGCAGGATCGCGTCGTTGAGCAGGCCGAGCACCTCGCACGGGCTGGCGTGGTGCAGGCTCTCGGCGCGCAGCGTGTAGCGCACCATGGCCGTCAGCGCGGCGGCCTCGGCACCCTTGCCGCACACGTCCCCGACCACGAGCGCCCACTCGTCCTCGACCGCGAACAGGTCGTAGAGGTCGCCGCCCACCACGGTCCCCTCGCCGCCGGCCAGGTAGCGCGCCTCGGCCTGCAGCCCGGGGATCTCGGGCAGCGTCCGCGGCAGCAGGCTGTCCTGGAGCGTGCGCGCGATGTGCCGCTCGCGCTCCTCGAGCCTGGCGTTCTCGATCGCCAGCGACGCGATCCGCGCGAGGTCCTCGAGCGCCACCTCATCGCTCGCCGTGAACTCGCCGTCGCGCTTGCCGGAGACCTCGATCAGCCCGAGGTCGGTGCCGTCGCGCGCAACGAGCGGCGCCAGGAGCCGGTCGCCCTCGACCGCCTCGCGCGGCGCGGTCTCGGCCTCCTGCGAGATCGCCGTGATCTCGTCCACCCGGCCCGGCCGCATCGTCACCACGGCGATGTCCGTGCCGATCAGCTCGCGCGCGCGGTCGGCGATCATCTGGATCCGGCGCTCGAGCCGGCGCGTGCGGTGGATGGCCAGCGACGCCGCGGCCAGCGCGTCGAGCTGAGCCGCCCGGCGCTGCTCAGCGGCCGCCGACGCCTGCGCCTCCTCGTAGAGCCGCGCGTTGTCGACCGCGAGCCCGGCGCGCAGGCCGAGGTCGCGCACGAGATCGAGATCGTCCTCGTCGTAGCGGCGGCCGGACTCTGCCATGGTCAGCGACAGCGCCCCGAGCACGCGGCCGCGCGCCCGCAGCGGGACGACGATCTGCGAGCGCGGCCCGATCTCGCGCATCAGCTGGGCGCCCTCCTCGCCGGTCGTCTCGCGCGCGGAGCGCACGACCGCCTCGGGCGCGATGTCGGGCATGATCTTTGCCTCGCCGGTGGCCATCGTGGTTCCCATTCCGACACGCTCGGACTCGGCCAGCGTGCCGCGTGCGCGCCACGCGCGCATCAGCGCCTCGCGCTCGGGGTCCTGGTGGGCGATCGCCACCGGCCGGCGGCCGCTCTTGCCCTCGAGCAGCTCGATCTTCACGTAGTCGGCGAGCTCGGGCACCAGGAGGCGCGCAAAGCGGTCGAGCCGCTCGTCGACGCCGAGCGCCGAGTCGAGCACCTCGCCGGCGCGAACGAGCAGGTCCTGGCGCTGCGTGGCCAGCCGGCGCTCCGTGACGTCCTGCACCACGACCACAGCGGCCACGATCGTGCCGTCGCGGGCGCGGATCGGCGCCGAGTTGGCCTCGATCACGCGGCGGGTGCCGTCGCTGCGGGCGTACTCCATCTCCTCCCCGCGGACCACCTCGCCGCGCATGAGCGACCGCGAGAGCGGCCACTGCTCGCGCGCGTACGGCCGGCCGTCGGCGCGCCAGGCGACGAACTCCGCGTCCTCGAGCCGCGTGCCGCTCGGCGCCGGGTCCATGCCCATCTCGCGCAGGCGCTGGTTTGTCAGCAGGACATGGCCGTCGGCGTCCGCGATCACGACCCCTACGGGGAGCTGGCGCAGCACGCCCTCGAGCCGCGTCTCGGCGTCCTTGCGAGCCGTGATGTCGATCACGACCGCGCCGACGCCCGCGATCTCGCCCTCGACCCGCACCGGGAACCAGCTCGCGAGCACGTGGCGGACGTGGCCGCCGCGAGGCTCGGTGGTCAGCTCACGCTCGAGGACGGGCTCGCCGGTCTCGAGCACCTGCCGGTAGATCGGCACGAGCACGTCGGCGAGCTCCGGGAGCACCTCGTCGATCCGGCGCCCGAGGTGCTCGTCGGCGGGGCGGCCGTTGATCGCGCACAGCGCCGCGTTGATGCGGACGTAGCGCAGGTCGGTGTCGAGGAACGCGAGGCCCACCGGCGCTCCCTCACCGACCACGTCGAACAGCGCGCTGGCCTCGCTCGCCGACACTGCGTTCAGCAACTTAACATGATGGGCGATGTCCGACCTCGATCGCACCGCGCTGCTCGTCATCGACGTCCAGCGGGCCTTTGACGACGCCGAATACTGGGGCCCCCGCAACAACCCCGACTGCGAGGCCAACATCGCCGCGCTGATCGACGCCTGGCGAGCGGGAGACCGGCCGCTGGTCTACGTGCGGCACGACTCCGTCGAGCCCGGCTCGCCGTTGAAGCCGGGCACGCCCGGCAACGCGTTCATGGACGTCGTGAGCGGCGAGCCCGACCTGCTCGTCACCAAGCACGTGAACTCCGCCTTCTACGGCGATCCTGACCTGGACGCGTGGCTGCGCGAGCGCGGCATCGCATCGATCGCCGTCTGCGGCATCACGACCAACCACTGCGTGGAGACCACCGCCCGCATGGGCGCCAACCTCGGCTACGACGTGCTGTTCGCGCTCGACGCGACGTGCACGTTCGACCGCACCGGCCCGGACGGCAGGGTGATGACCGCCGACGAGCTGGCGCGGGCGACGGCGACGAGCCTCCACGATGAGTTCGCCGCCGTCGTTCGCACCGCCGACCTGGTCAGCCCTTCCTGACGCCGACCACCAGCAGGTACTCGCGCGGGTGGACGATCTCGCCGTTCAGGCGGTGGTCCGACTCGAAGAAGTCGACCCAGGCGTGGTGCAGCTCCTCGCGGCGCTCGCCGAGCGCCTCAGCGAGCGTCCTCGTCGGCCCGTAGCTGGACGAGAACAGCTCCCAGTACGCCTCGCCGGACGGCAGGCGCAGCGTCGAGGTGTGCTCCTGGAGGTCGAGCTCGAACCACTCGCCGAGGAGCTCCTGGGCGCGCGTCGCGGAGCCCCAGTCGAACGGGTTGCTCGGCGGCGGCGCCGGCTGGAACGGCGCCATCATCTTGAACATCCGGGCGAGCCCGCCCGTCGGCGTCCAGTTGGCGAGGACGATCCGGCCGCCGCTGCGCGTCACGCGCGCCAGCTCCCGCGCCGACGCGGCATGGTCGGGCGAGAACATGATCCCGCAGGTCGAGGAGACGGCGTCGAACGCGGCGACGGGGACGTCGAGGCTCTCGCAGTCGCCGACGCGGTAGTCGATCTCGAGGCCGAGCTCGGCTGCGCGCTCGGTCGCCGTCTGGACG
>JBKOYW010000235.1:0-5951 GCA_046744275.1 Actinomycetota bacterium | reverse complement strand
GCGCAGGTTCGCCGTCCGCGCCGGCTCGGTGGGGTACAAGTTCACGTCGATCACGTCGTCGAGCGCGCGAACCGCCACGCGCACCGTCGCCCGCAGCGCCTCGTGGTCGATCGAGCCGTCGTCGGTCAGGTGCCGGTCGAGCACGATCGAGCCGAGGTTGCAGACCGCCGTCTCCTCGGCGCTCGTGTTGAGCGTGATCTCCGTGCAGAGGTTGCTCGAGTGGATCACGCCCGCGTGATCCTGCGGGCTGCGCACGTTGCAGGCGTCCTTGAACGTGATCCACGGGTGCCCGGTCTCGAACAGCAGCCGCAGCATCTGCTTCCAGAGGTCGAGTGCCGGGATCCGCTCCCCGAAGATCACGCCCGCCTCGGCGCGCCGCTCGTACTCCTCGTAGCGCGCCTCGAACGCGCGCCCGTACAGCTCGTGCAGGTCGGGCACCTCGGACGAGCGGAACAGTGTCCAGTGCCCGCGCGCCTCGACGCGCTTCATGAACAGGTCCGGGATCCAGCACGCGGTGTTCATGTCGTGCGTGCGGCGGCGCTCGTCGCCGGTGCCGCGGCGGAGCTCGAGGAAGTCGCGGATGTCGTTGTGCCAGACCTCGAGGTAGGCGCAGCCCGATCCCGCTCGGCGGCCGCCCTGGTTGACCGCGACGAGCTGGTCGTTGTGGAGCTTGAGGAACGGCACCACGCCCTGGCTGGACCCGTTGGTGCCTGCGATGTGCGAGCCGGTGCCGCGCACCGAGGTCCATGACCCGCCGAGCCCGCCCGCCCACTTCGAGCACATCGCGTTCTCGGCGATGCCGCGACCCATGATCGACTCGAGCGTGTCGTCGACGACGTAGAGGTAGCAACTCGAGAGCTGCGGGTGGGGGGTGCCGGCGTTGAACAGCGTCGGCGTCGAGGAGCAGAACCGCCGCTCCTTGTATGCGGCGTAGAGGTCGAGCACGCGCGCCTCGCGGTCGTCACCCTCGGCGAGGCAGACGCCCATCGCGACCCGCATCCAGAACAGCTGCGGCGCCTCGATCCGGCGCGTATCGGCTCCCGTCTTGTCGCAGATCAGGTAGCGGTCGTAGAGCGTCTGGATCCCGAGGTAGTCGAAGTCCAGGTCCGCGGTCGGGTCGAGCGCCGCGGCGAGCACGTCGAGGTCGTACTCGAGCAGCCGCTCGTCGATCCGCCCGATCGCCGCGCCGTGCCGCAGCATCGGCGCCAGCGCACGGCGATGCGCCGCCGCCAGCCCGCCGATCCCGTCGCGCACGATGTCCCACCCCAGTGTCTCCTCGTAGACGTACGTGAGCAGGATCCGGCCCGCGAAGCGCATGTACTCCGAGTCGCGTTCGACGAGGGCCTTGGCGTTCAGCACCACGAGCCTGCGGGCGTCCGCGCCCGGCCGCAGCGCCCGGCTCAGCTCGCGCTCGAGCTCCTCGGGTGACGCGTCGAGCTCCAGGCCGATCGAGGCGAACGCGATCCGCGCGCGCAGCTCCTCGGCCGTGTCGCCGGCGCGCAGGGCCGCCCGCTCGGCGCGGTAGAGGATGTAGCGCTCGGCCACGCGCATGTGGCCGGTGAGCACCAGCTCCTCCTGCACGAGGTCCTGGACCGTCTCGATCGGCACGTACGCGAGGCCGAGCGCGTGCGCGCGCTCGTCGACCCGGTCGGCGACGGCCTCGGCCGGCGACGGGTCGAGGCCGAGCGAGAGGAAGGCCTTGCGGATGGCCGCCTCGATCTTGGTGGCGTTCCAGCGGACGACCTGGCCGGAGCGGCGGATCAGCCGCGGCGAGCCGAGGACCGGCGGGCCGTCCGGCAGCATCACGGTGCGGCGCATCACGAGCGCCTTGGCGACCTCGAAGTGGCCTTCGGCGATCAGCGCGGCCTCGATCCCCGCAGTGCTGTCCACGTCCACCGTGACGTCGCCCACCGGCTCGCCGCGGGCGGCGGCGAGCGTGGCCACGGCGTCGGCGACCAGTGCGGCGGCGTCGCCCACCGGCTGCGGCCCGCGGGCGAGGGCAGCCCGCTTGAGCTCGGCGTCGAAGACGACCTCGGCGCGATCGACGAGCATGGCTAGAGCTCCTCGTCGGCGACGAGTGCCAGCGCCGACGCCTGCTGGTACTCCGTGACCCGCCCCTCGAAGAAGTTCTGCTCGCGCCGGACGTCCATCAGCTCGGCCAGCCAGGGCAGCGGGTTCTCGATGCCGCCGTGCAGCGGCTCGAGCCCGGCGCCCTCGAGCCGGCGGTCGGCGATGTAGTCGATGTACTGCGCGAAGTCCTCGCGCGAGAGGCCGACGCCCTCGACGGGCAGGCAGTCGGCGATGAACGCCTGCTCGAGCGCGACCGCGTCGCCCATGAGCTCGCGCAGCTCCTCGCGGAAGGCCGGCGTCCACAGCTCCGGCGTCTCGGCGACCAGCTCGCGCAGCAGCCGCCGGAACAGCTCGATGTGGTTGGACTCGTCCCGCAGCGTGTAGCGGAACATCGTCCCGACGCCGGGCAGCTTTCCCTGCCGGTAGAGCGACAGGATCATCCCGAACAGGCCGTAGAACTGCGTGCCCTCCATGCACTGGCCGAACACGAACACATTGCGCGCGAGGAGCCGGCGGGCGTCGAGGTCATCCATGTCGAGGTCCCGCCGCAGGGCCCGCGAGACCCCGGTCACGAACGCGTTCTTGGCGACGATCGTTGGGATCCCGTCGAACATCGCCTCGCACTCGTGCGGGTCGATCCCCAGCGAGGAGATCATGTAGAGCAGCGAGTCGGCGTGGATGTTCTCCTCGTGCGCGTGGCGGCCGAGCACGAGCTTGAGCTCGGACGCGGTGACCAGCTCGCGGACGACGTGGATGACGTTGTCGCCGACGATCCCCTCGGCGGCCGAGAAGTAGCCGATCCCCATGCGGACGATCCAGCGGTCGATCTCGGAGAGCGCGTCGGCCGAGCGCCACTGCTCGACGTCGCGCTGCATCGGCACGTCCTCCGGCTCCCAGTGGTTCGCCTTCATCGTGCGGTAGAGGTCGTACGCCCACCGGTACCGCAGCGGGAGCAGGTTGAAGGTCATCGTCTCGCGCCCGCCGACGACCCGCTTGGCCGCCAGCGCCGCCTCCGCCTTGGCCTGGTCGAGCACGAAGGTGCGGGGGCCGACGCTGTAGGTCTTCTGCATTGCTGGTCCTTCGCTCGAGGACGACACAATCGCGCGAGAGCAGTCGACCGGGCTCGTCCCCGCGGACGGGGCTTCACCGTTGCGGCACAGCGCCGGATTGGAACCGGACTTCGCTGACTCCTGCGCCCCCGGTATCAGGGGAGCGGCACCCTACGTACACCCCCGGACGGAACTGCAAGCGCGGCTCGCGGTCGCTCCACGGTCCGCCGCGCCGGCAGGAGCCCCTGCGGTCGGAGGAGCATCACCACCACGAGGATCGCGCCGTAGATGCCCGAACTGATCGCCGACAGGTCGAACTCCAGGCCGACCTTGCTCGGAAGATCGAACAGAACGCTGGGCAGCAGGTAGTTGTTGACCACCGAGAGGACGATCGCGCCGACCACGACGCCCGGGATCGATCCGAGACCGCCCAGCACGACCATCGCGAAGATGAAGATCGAGAACGAGAACTCGAACTGGCCCGCGTTGACGACGCCCAGATATGACGCGAAGAACGCGCCCGAGATCCCGCCGAACGCGGCGCCCGTCCCATACGCCAGGAGCTTGGTGCGGACGATGGGGATCCCGGCGCAGGCCGCGGCCGGCTCGTCGTCGCGCATCGCGACCCACGCCCGGCCGATGCGCGAGTCGCGGAGGTTGACGTTCGCGAGGAGCACGAGCGCGACCAGCGCGAGCGCGAACCAGTACCACGGGCGCAGGTCCAGCGCTCCGAAGCGGCCGATCAGCGGCAGCTCGATGCGGTCGATCGGTCCGATGCCGATCGGGCCGGAGGTGAGTGTGCCGCCGAACAGCTCGATCCTACGGCCGTTGGCCGCGATCTGGCCGATGATCTCGCCGAAGGCGAGCGTGACGATCGCGATGTAGCCGCCGTGCAGCCGCAGCGTCGGCACGCCGATCACGGTGCCGGCGACGGCCGTCGCGGCGACGGCGAGCGCGAGGATGAGCACGAAGTTGACGTGGATGCCAGGCGTGCCGGCCACGGAGTCGCCGACCAGGATGGCGATGCCGCGCCCGTCGGACCCGGCGTTGACCCAGAAGCCCGACCCGAAGTACGCGGCCGTGTACGCGCCGATCGCGAAGAAGGCCACATAGCCGAGGTCGAGCAGGCCGGCGAAGCCCACGATGATGTTGAGCCCGAGCGCCATCACCACGTAGGCAGCGGCCAGGACCATGTTGTTGAGGACCTCGCCGCCCGCGCTGAGGAACAGCGGTGCAACCGCGGCGACCGCGAACACGGCCGCCACGCGCGGGAGCGTCATGCCTGTGCCCTCCACCTATCGGCGGCCCGCGTCACCGGGCAGACGCCTTCGTAGTGCCCGCAGGCGTGGGCGTCGCAGAGCCGGCACGTCGCCATCGCCGCACGCAGGTCGACGGTCGTCGCCTCGAGCAGCATCCCGAGCAGCTGGTCGAGGTCGCGCGCGTCCGCAGCATCGAGTCCCGCGACCGCGAGATGCAGGACGCGCGAGCGGGCGTCGAGCGCCCGTTCGGCCAGCTCGCGACCGGCCGGCTCCAGCCACACCCGCGCACGGCGCCCGTCTGTGGGATCCGACTCGCGGCGGGCCAGGCCGGCCGCTTCGAGACGGTCGACGACGCGCACCGCGCGGGAATGCGAGACGCGCATCGCCTCGGCCAGCACGTACACGGACCGGCCGTCCGCCCACTCGTGAAGCGATACCAGCGCCGCCGGGAGACCCCCTGCCATCCCCGTCGCCGCCTCCGTTGCCTCCCTGATGCTGTCGCTCAGCGTCAGGGAGATCGCCCCCAGGCGATTCGCGACCTGTGAGATATATGCCTCAGGCATATATCTCAAGGTACCGGAGTCTAGGCCCCCGAGCGCACTGCGCGGACCGCGCCCATCATGTGCTCGAGCGCCGGCGTCACCTCCTCCCAGCGCCGAGTCTTGAGGCCGCAGTCCGGGTTGACCCACAGCCGCTCGCGGCCAACCCGCGCCTGGGCGAGCTCGAGCAGACGCTCGATCTCGTCCTGCGACGGCACGCGCGGCGAGTGGATGTCGTAGACGCCCGGCCCGATGTCGTTCGGGTAGTCCGGCACCTCCATGCCCGAGCGCGACGCCTCGATCGAGAGCACGTCGGCGTCGAGCCGCGCGATGTGCTCGCCGAAGCCGCCGAACTCCGAGTAGCACATGTGGGTGTGGATCTGGGTGTCGTCGCGGACGGCGGCGACGGCGAGCCGGAACGCGTCGACGGCCCAGCGCAGGTACTCGGCCTGGTCGGCGCGCCGCAGCGGCAGGCCCTCGCGGAAGGCGGCCTCGTCGACCTGGATCGCGAACGCGCCGGCGCGCTCGAGGTCGGCGACCTCGTCGCGGATCGCGAGCGCGATCTGCAGGCAGGTGTCCCGGCGCGGCTGGTCGTCGCGCACGAACGACCACTGCAGGATCGTCACCGGCCCGGTGAGCATGCCCTTCACGGGCTTGTCGGTGAGCGCCTGCGCGGCCTGCCACCACCGGACGGTCATCGGCGCCGGCCGCGAGACGTCGCCGAACAGGATCGGCGGCTTGACGCAGCGGCTGCCGTACGACTGCACCCAGCCGTGCTCGGAGAACGCGAAGCCCTCGAGCTGCTCGCCGAAGTACTCGACCATGTCGGCCCGCTCCGGCTCGCCGTGGACGAGCACGTCGAGCCCGAGCCGCTCCTGCACGGCGATCGCCTCGGCGATCCGCTCGGCCATGAACGCCTCGTACGCGGCGTCGTCGAGCCGTCCCTCGCGCAGGTCGCGCCGCGCGGCGCGGATCTCCGGCGTCTGCGGAAACGAGCCGATGGTGGTCGCCGGGAGGTCGGGCAGCGGGACGCG
>JBKOYW010000303.1:0-3664 GCA_046744275.1 Actinomycetota bacterium | reverse complement strand
GTGGCGAGGCTCGTAACCTCGATGTCGCGGATGCGGATCGCAATCGCGTCGCCGACGTGCGCGCCTTCCACGGCGACGGGCTGACAGACCTCGTGGCCGCCGCGGATCGCAGGCGTGATCATGGGACCCCAGCAGCCCGGCGTGGTGTTGACGACGATGTGGCCGCCGTCGGCCACCGGGCCGAGCATCGGGACGTCGGGGCCGAGCAATCCGTTGGTGAACGTGTCGACGAACACGGTCTGGCGGGTCTGGCGGGTCTCGATGGTGGCCACGGTGCTCACACTCCTCCGGCGACGGGGATCAACAGGGCCACCTCGTCGCCCGCCCGCAGCGTCTGGGCGCGCTCGACGTGCGCGCCGCCGAGCACCGGCAGCGCGGAGCGCAGGGCGGGCGCCAGCGCCGGCTGCTCGTCCGCCACAGCGGCGAGCAGGTCGTCGACGTTGGCTCCCTCGGCGAGGTCGACCGACAGCAGCGGCGCGTCCGCGAAGCGGCTCAACCCGGCGCCAAGACGGACGCGGACGCGCATGTGATCACAATAGGCCCATGGCCGACTCGCTGCGAGGCAAGCTCCTGCTGGCTTCGCCGACGCTGCTGGACCCGAACTTCGTGCGCACGGTGGTGCTGATCGCCGAGCACACCGAGGAGGGCGCGATGGGGCTGGTGCTCAACCGGCCGGCCGCGTCGAGCGTGTCTGAGGCGGTCCCGGACCTCGCCTGGCTGGCGGGTGACGAGGAGCAGGTGTACGTCGGCGGGCCGGTCGCCGAGACCGCCGTGATCGTGCTGGCCGAGTTCGACCGCCCGGAGGTGGCGGGCGCGCTGGTGGAGGGGGACCTCGGCTTCGTCGGCACCGACGCCGACGACCCCGAAGCGCTCGACGGCGCGATCCGCCGCGCGCGGGTGTTCGCAGGCCATGCCGGCTGGGGCCCGGGCCAGCTCGAGGGCGAGCTCGAGGAGGAGGCCTGGATCGTCGAGCCGCCGCGGCGCGAGGAGATCTTCACCGAGGACGCCCAGGGGCTGTGGGCGGCCGTGCTGCGGCGCAAGGGCCGCCGCTACGCGCTGCTCTCGACGATGCCGCTCGATCCCTCGTTGAACTAGCGGCGCCAGTTGGCGGTGCCGCGCGAGCGGCGCTCGCAGCCGAACAGCATGTCGGTGCTGTCGGTGGTCGCGTGGTCGCGGGAGCCGCCGCAGCGGACGGCCTCGCGGCTGCCGTCGCGGGCGAGGATGAACGTGGCGAGGAGCCGCATCCCCCTGGAATTCGGCAGCGGGCCGCGCGTCTGTAGCCTCCGCCGTCGTGCTCCGACCGCTGCTCGCCGCCGCCGTCCTCGTGCTGGTCTTCGCCGCGCCGGCGTCGGCCGCGAACCCGTGGCTCGACAACCGCGTCCTCAACATGGCCCACCAGGGCGGCGAGGACGAGCTGCCGTCGAACACGATGTACGCGTTCCGGACGGCGGTCCGCGAGGGCGGTGCGCAGATGCTCGAGCTCGACGTCAGCGCCACCAGCGACGGCGAGCTCGTGGTGATGCACGACTGGGCGGTCGACCGGACGACGAACGGGACCGGCTACCTGACCGATCTCACACTGGCGCAGGTCCGGCAGCTCGACGCCGCCTACAACTTCGTGCCCGGGCGCAACGCGGTGTCCGGCCTGCCCGCACGCCGCTATCCGTTCCGCGGCGTCCGCACCGGCGACGAGCCGCCTCCGCGCGGGTTCCGGCGCTCCGACTTCGCGGTCCCGACGCTGCGCGAGGTACTGCGCCGGTTCCCGCATACGCCGATCAACATCGAGATCAAGGGCCGCGACGACGACGAGGCGCAGTTCCTGCGCAACGCCGAGCTGCTGGCCGCGATGCTCCAGGACACCCCGCGGCGCGACCTGATCGTCGTCTCCTTCAACCAGCGGGCGGTCGACCGCTTCCACGAGCTCGTGCCGGAGGTGCCGGTCGCGCCCGGGATCGAGGGGATCGCGCGGTTCCTGCTCAGCGGCGAGTCGCCGGGGGCGGGCGTGGTCGCGCTCCAGATCCCGATCACGTTCGCGTTCGGCGGCCAGACGCTGCAGGTCACGACGCCGGAGTCGGTCCTGCGCGCCCACACGGCCGGCTACGCCGTCCACGTGTGGCTCAGCAACGACCAGGAGAACCGCCGCGTCTACGACCGCCTGCTGGACATGTGCGTCGACGGGATCATGGCCGCGCGCCCGCAGGCGCTCCGGCGGCGGCTCGTGCAGCGGGAGGTCGTGGGGACAGCGGCGGGCGGCACGGATCCGTGCTCGGTGCGCGCCGTGCGGGCGACGCTCGAGGGCCGCACGATCGCGGTCGGGCTCGAGCGGCGCGGCCTCGGGCCGCAGGCTTACGAGGGCACCGTCATCGTGCGGGCCCGTGGGCGGCTGCTCGGCCGCGAGGACTTCTCCTTGGCCGAGGGCGTGGAGGGCGGCGGCGTGACCGTGGCGCTCACGCGCTTCGGGCGGCGGCTGCTGCTCGACGACGAGCGGGTGCGGGCCGTCGTCTCGGTCCGCACGCACGGCGCCCGCGGAGCGCCGGTGCGGTCGACATTCCGGCTCGGTCGCTGAGAGCCACACCGCAACTGTCGGGCCGATCGTGCATTCTTATGTGCCGTCAGGCCGAACTCGCGCCTCCCTGGGGGCGCGGGCCGGGGGACCCAAAGCGGCCGCACGTGGTCGTAGGGGCGAATCGCCGTCGGGGGACGGCGTAGCGCGATCTCTCCGCGCGAGCCCGTCAGCTCACCTCGGAGGCACCGAGAGAAGGAAGGGAGTACCGAGCGTGGACGTACGTCCATCCGAGCTTGATCCGTATCCGCGAGCCGAGCGCGATCTCAGCTCGGCTGCGCTCTGGGATCGTTCGCTGCACAGGTCGAGGCGCCGCCGGATCCGCAAGCGCGAGGCGCGCCGCAACGCCCCGCGCCAGAAAGGCGCGACGCTGGCCGCGGGCGCGGCAATCCTCGCCACCCCGGTCTTGACTCCACTGTCGGGCGCGTTCGCGTCGTCGGCGCGGCCGGGCGCTACGAAGACGGAGGTCGCGCAGAAGGCGGCCATCAGCGGTGAGAAGACGTACCTGCTGTCGTACGGCGACACGGGGCCCGCCGTGGCGGCGGTCCAGCATCAGCTCCAGATCGTGGAGGACGGGATCTTCGGCCCGCAGACCGAGGGCGCCGTGAAGGACTTCCAGCGCAGCAAGGGGCTCGCGGTCACGGGCATCGTCGACGTCCGCACCTGGGTCGAGGTGTTCGCCTCGAAGGTCGAGTTCTACGGCGACGCCGACGCGTCGACCTCGACCGTGCCCGAGTCGGTGAACGTGGTGTTCACCGGCGAGGAGGCCTCGGCGACGACGTCCGAGGCGCCTGAGGCGGTCGGCGGCCCTGACCTCGACGACCGGGTCGAGCTGCGTGACGAGATCAGCGACGAGTCCTCGGGTTCGTCGGGTTCGTCAGGCGGCTCGGGGTCCTCGGACTCGTCCGAGACCGCTCCGGCGCCGGCGCCCGAACCCGCCGAGCCCGTCGAGTCCACCCCGGTCTCGACCGGCGGCGACGGCTGCACGACCGACGGCCGCATGGTCGCGCCCGTCAACGGCACGGTCACCGGCGAGTTCGGCGAGGATCGGGGCGACCACGCCCACAGCGGGACGGACATCGCGGCGCCGACCGGCACCAC
>JBKOYW010000069.1:0-4963 GCA_046744275.1 Actinomycetota bacterium | reverse complement strand
GCGCCGGCCGCCGCCGTCGCGGAGGGCCGTGCCGAGCTGCTGGAGGAGCACTTCGGGCCGGTCGTTCTGCTGCTGCGCCACGGCTCGCGCGAGGAACTGCTCGCCGCGCTGTCCCAGATCGACGGCCAGCTCGCCGGCTCGCTGCACGCGGAGCCCGGCGAGGACGTGGCCGACATCGTCCAGGCGCTCTCCGCGCGCGCCGGCCGCGTGGTCTTCAACGGCTTCCCGACCGGCGTCGCCGTGACGTTCGGCATGCACCACGGCGGCCCGTTCCCGGCCACCACCAGCCCGCTGCACACGTCCGTCGGCATGACCGCGACCGGTCGCTTCACGCGCCCGATCGCGTTCCAGGACGCGCCGGCCGACGTGCTCCCGCCCGAGCTGCGCGAGGAGAACCCGCTCGGTATCCGCCGGCGCGTGGATTCGAACCCGCAATGAGGGTGTACGATCGGCGCATGCTTGTTCCACGAGGTTGACCCACCTCCCCGCGCTGCCGAGCACCGCCTCGGTCCGTTGCCCCCTGGTCACCTCGTTGGAAAGGAGCTTGTCGTGCCCGCAGTCGAAGTCGTCCGCCTCCGCAAGGAGTTCACCCGTCGCCGCCGTGCGCCGATCGTCGCCCTGGACGACGTGTCGTTCGCCGTCGCCCGCGGCGAGTGCGTCGCCGTGCTCGGGCAGAACGGCTCGGGGAAGTCCACGCTCGTCCGCCTGCTCTCCACGCTGCTGTTGATCGACGGCGGCCGTGCCCGCGTGTTCGGGCACGACGTCGCGCGCGACGAGCGGGCCGTCCGCTCGCTCGTCAACCGCGTCTCGGTAGAGGCCTCGTTCTTCAAGCGCATGTCCGCGACCGAGAACCTGTCCTACGCCGCGCGCTTCTACGGCCTCGGTCCCGGCAGCACGCGCCGCCGCATCCCGGAGATCCTCGATCGGGTCGGGTTCCCGGGCGAGCGAGCGTCGTCGCCGATGGAGGACCTCTCGCGCGGCATACAGCAGAAGGTCGCGCTCGCGCGGGCGCTGCTGACCTCGCCGGTCCTGCTGCTGCTCGACGAACCGACCACGGGCCTCGACCCGCGCGCGAAGCGGGAGGTGCAGGCCTTCATCCGCGAGGTCCGGAGCGAGCACGACACCACGACGCTGCTCTGCACGCATGACATGGACGAGGCCGAGGCGCTCGCCGACCGCGTCGGCATCCTCGACGGCGGTCGCATGCTCGCGCTCGAGCGCGCGCCGGCATTGAAGCGGCGCTACGGCACCGACACGCTCGAGGACGCCTTCCTCGTGGCCACCGGGCGCACGTTCGAGGACGAGCAAGAGGAGGCGGCGTAATGACCGCGATCCGGCATCAGGCGATCGCGCTCGCGGGCGTCGTCGAGCGCAACGCCTACCTCGTCAAGCGCTACGGCTGGTGGGAGCTGGCGTTCTTCGTGTGGACGGTCGCCAACACGCTGACGATCGTCTTCATCGCCGAGGGCGTCGAGGCGACCGGCGGCCAGCTCGACGTCGAGCGCCAGACGACGATCCTGCTGATCGGCGCGGTCATCTGGTCGTACCTCGGCATCGTGTTCGAGATCCTCACCGAGACGGTCGCGTGGGAGCGCTGGGAGGGCACGATCGAGTACACGTTCATGGCGCCGCTCTCGCGCGCCGTGCACCTTCTCGGCATGGGCGCGTTCGCGGTGCTCTACGGCGTGATCAGGACCGCCGCGCTGTTCGCGGTCGTCGCGCTGTTCTTCGGCCTGAGCTTCCCCGCCGCCGACTTCGCGGCCGCGCTGGTGCTCCTGGCGGTCGCATCGATCTCGTTCGTCGGGATCGGGATGGTGACCGCCGTGCTGCCGCTGATCTCACCCGAGAAGGGCGCCCAGCTCGGCTTCATCGCGCAGGGCCTCCTGCTGGTCGTCTCGGGCGTGTACTACCCGGTCGAGGTCATGCCCGGCTGGATGGAGACCCTGGCCGCGATCTCGCCGGCGACGTACGCGCTCGAGGGCATCCGGGCGGCGGTCCTCGACGGCGCCGGGCTCGGCGAGCTGGGCGGCGAGTTGTGGCCGCTCGCGCTGCTGGGCGTGGCGTCGATCCCGATCGGCCTCGCGGTGTTCCGGATCGGCGAGCGTTACGCCAAGCGCCACGGGAAGCTGAAGCGCAGCGGCTAGCCTTCACGGACATGCCCGCCCAGGCCTATGCCGGCAAGGAGTGCGTCTGCCAGTTCCGCAAGGGGATCTGCGACCAGACGTGCGTGCAGGGCATGCTCGAGACGCCGTTCTACATCGCCTGCCTGAAGTTGACGGGGCGGCGCTGCGTGGTGATCGGGGGCGGTGACGTCGGGCTCGAGAAGGTCGAGGGCCTGCTGGCGTGCGACGGCCGCGTCGTGCTCGTGGCGCCCGACGCGGTGCCGGAGCTGCAGGAGCTGGCCGCCGAGGGGTCGATCGACTGGTTGCGGCGCGAGTACCGGCCGGGCGACCTCGAGGCGACGTTCATCGCGATCGCCGCCACGAACGACACCGACGTGAACATCCGCGTCTACGAGGACGCGGAGCGGCGGGCGATGCTCGTCAACGTGGTCGACGTCCCGCCGCTGTGCAACTTCATCCTGCCCGCGATCGTGCGCACCGGTCCGCTCGCCATCGCGATCTCCACCGCGGGCGCGTCGCCGGCGCTGGCCAAGCGGATCAAGCGCGAGATCGCGGAGGAGTACGGCGAGCCCTATGCGCGGCTCGCGGTGCTGCTCAACGAGGCGCGCGGCTGGGCCAAGGGCACGCTGCCGACCTACCAGGACCGCAAGGCGTTCTTCGAGGGCATCGTCAACGGCGAGCCCGACCCGGTCGAGCTGCTGCGCGCCGGTGACGAGGCCGGCGTGCGGGCGCTGATCGCCGCCGCGCAGCACGCGCACGCCTGATCCGGGCGATAACGAATCCCACTTGGCCGCCGCGGCCGAGGCTGCCACTGTCGCCGGCATGCCCACCGCCACCACCGACGCCAGCTTCGCCGCCGACGTCCTCGACTCAGACGCTCCTGTCGTCGTCGACTTCCACGCCGCCTGGTGCCCGCCCTGCCGGGTGATGAGCCCGATCCTCGCCGAGCTCGCCGACGAGCGGCCCGACGTCCGCTTCGTGAAGGTGGACGTCGACGACAACGCCGAGACAGCGGTCCGCTACGGGATCCTCTCGATGCCGACGTTCATGGTGTTCCGCGACGGCGAGCCCGTGCTCAAACTCGTCGGCGCGCGCCCCAAGCGGCGGCTCGTGCAGGAGCTCGGCACGGTCATCTGAGCCGCTCCGCGAGCAGCCGGCCGGCGGGCGGGAGCTCGCCGGCCGTCACCAGTGACAGCCGGTGCCGTGGCACAGGCTCGGCCAGCGCCGCGACGCCCACCGGCGGCCCGGGGACGTCGAGCCACGAGGCCGGTACGAGGCTGATGCCGAGCCCGCCGCCGACGAGGAAGCGCACGGTCGCCGGGTCGCCGACCTCGAGCAGCGGCACCGGGCTGAAGCCCTGCTCTTGGCAGGCGTTCATCACCGTCGCGCGCAGGGCGCTGCCGGGCTCGGCGAGGACGAACGGGCGGCCGTTGAGGTCGGCCAGCGGGACGGCGCCCTCGCCGGCGAGCGGGTCGTCAGGCTCGACGATCAGCCGCAGCGGCTCCTCGGCGATCGAGAGGACGGTGAGCCCGGGAGCCTCACCGGCGAGCGAGAGCACGGCGAGGTCGACGGCGCCGGAGCGGACGAGCTCGACCGCCTCGGCAGCCGACGCGTGCCGGAGCGCGAGCCGCACGCCGGGATGGTCGCGGTGGAAGCCGGCGAGCACCTCGGGAAGGCGCAGCGCGTCGGCGGCGGTCGCGGCCACGCGGACGGCCCCGCGCACGACGCCGGCGTGCTCGTCCATCGCCGCTCGCGCACGCGAGACCTCGCCGAGGATCGTCTCCGAGCGGGCGAGCAGGTCGGCGCCGGCCGGCGTGAGCTCGACGCCGCGGCTGGTCCGCCGCAGCAGCGCGATCCCGAGCTCGGCCTCGAGGCGCTGCACCTGCTGCGAGAGCGCCGGCTGGGTCACGTAGATCGCCGCCGCTGCGCGGCCGAAGTGGCGGTACCGTGCCACCGCGGCGAAGTACTCGAGCTGCCGGAGCTCCATGGAGGCAGACTAAGCTCCGGCAGATCCGCACCGCCGTCCTGACCATCTCGACGTCCGTCTCGCGCCGGGAGGCGGAGGACCTCTCCGGCCCGCGGCTGGCCGCGGCGGCCGAGGCGGCCGGGTGCCAGGTCGTGGCGATGGAGGTCGTGCCCGACGACTACGCGCTGATCGAGGACCGGCTGTTCCACTACGTCGAGGACGGCTGCGACCTGATCTTCACGACCGGCGGGACCGGCCTGACGCCCGACGACGTCACGCCCGAGGCGACGAAGGCGGTGATCGAACGCGATGCGCCCGGCTTCGCGGAGGCGATGCGGGCCGAGGGCGCCAAGCACACGCCGATGGGGATCCTCACGCGCGGCGTGTCCGGGATCGCGGGGCGCACGCTGATCGTCAACTTCCCCGGCTCGCCGAAGGCGATCGACCAGCTCTTCGTGGTGCTCGCCCCGACGCTCGCCCACGTGGTGCAGACACTGCGCGGCGACTCGTCGCACCATGGCCGGCACTGACGAGGCGCGGGCCGGCCGCGACGTGGCCGACGCCGGCGACGAGCCGGCCGTCGCGTTGCGCGAGCTCGGGCGTGCGTACGGCGACCGGGTGGCCCTGGCGGGCGTGACGCTGGAGCTGCCGCGCGGCGCCACGCTGGCGGTCTTCGGGGCCAACGGCGCCGGCAAGACGACGCTGCTGCGGGTGCTGGCGACGCTCCTGCGACCGAGTGGCGGGCGGGTGCGGGTGCTGGGCCACGAGCTTCCGCGCGAGGCGTGGCGGGTCCGCGGCCGGGTCGGATTCCTCGCCCACGAGCCGCTTCTCTACCGGGACCTCACCCTCGTCGAGGCGCTTGCCTTCCACGCTC
>JBKOYW010000538.1:0-4764 GCA_046744275.1 Actinomycetota bacterium | reverse complement strand
GTCGGCCGGCTGGAGCGGCCCGTAGGCGCTCTGCGCGGCGCGCGCGTGAGCGGCGAGCGCCGTGCGCCAGAAGCCCGACCCGAAGGCGAGCCCGGCGGCGCCGGCGGCGATGAACTGGCGTCGGGTGGCGGTCACGCGGGGCCTAGTACCCCGATGTGGGCATACCGAGCGTCAGAACCGTTGCCGGCCCGCGGCACCGTGGCCATGCTCGAGGCGGCGCGCCGGTGCGGCGCCAAGCGCTTCCTGCTCGCCTCGACGGCGGCCGTCTACGGGAGCCCCGCCGCGATCCCGACGTCCGAGTCGCAGCCAGTGGCGCCGAACTCCGCGTACGGCGCCGCCCGGACCGAAGCGGCCCCTCTCGTTCTACGCCCGGCGCAACGCGCTCCTACGCTCGCGCTGCGGATGGCCAACATCCACGGGCCGCGCCAAGACCCCGACGGCGAAGCCGGCGTCATCACGATCTTCGGCGCGTCGTCGTGGCGGGCGATCCCGTGACCGTGTTCGGCGAGGGGCGGCAGACGCGCGCCGGTCCGACGCGGTGGCCGTCAGCTGACAGCCGTCACTCGGCCAGCAGGAGCACCACGGCGAGGACGGCGAGGAACGCGATCATCGCGACGTTCGCCATGACCGCCAGCCGGAGCAGGCGCTGGAGCCCGTGCGTGCGCTGGTCTGCCGAGGCCTCGTTGACGAGGTCCTCCTCGAGGACCGCGAAGACCGGCTGGTCCGAGCCGGTGCCCGCCGGGCGGCGCCACTGGACGGCCGCGGCGAGCAGCGAGTTGATGTAGGCGTTGAGGCTGACCTGGTCGCGCTCGGCCGCGAGGGCGACCTCGGCATGGAGGCTCTGCGGCATGCGCAGGAGGAGCTTCCCGCTGTAGGCCCGCACGTCGCGGGGCTCGGGCACCTCGCGGCCTTCGGCCCGCGCGTTGGCGACCCATTCGGCCATGGCCGCCGGCACCCGTCCGACCGCGTCGGGCGGCGTGGTACCGCGCACCTCGCAGCCGGGCAGATCCTCGACCACCGCTCGCCAGGGCCGCTCCTCGTCGGCCGCATCCCTCGTCAGCTCGATCCGGTACGGGAGGCTGAGGTAGTGCCGCACCGCGTCGTCCGTCATCAACGTCATGGTCGCGCGACTCTACGACAGCGATCATGGCCCGGCAACGGGCGGCGTCAGAAAGACCGGAATTCGTCGTGTTGATCGACGAAAAGTTCCAAGAACTCGAGCCAAAAGTAACTAGTAATACGACCGGTCACTTGTAGTATCAAGTGATACTCCCACCGGTTCCTGGATCGAAGATAAGGGACGTCAGGCCGGTGGGGCTCGGCTCGGGCGCGAGGGCGCGGCGGGAGCCGCCCAGGGCCGCGACGACGTGCGTGAGCTCGAAGTCCGGCTGCTCGCCGAAGGCCCGCTGGAGGCGCGCCCGGAGCGCGTGGTAGTGGCGGAGCGCCTCGGTCCGCCGCCCGCGGCGCAGGCAGACCTCGATGAGCATCTGGTGGACGTGCGAGTCGAACGGCTCGAGCTGCGCGAGCCGGTGCAGATGGTCCGCGGCCGCGACCAGCCGCCCGCTCGAGACGGCGATCTGCGCCATCGCCGCGAGCCCCTTGCCGGCGAGCGCGCGCAGGTACTCACGCTCCGTGAAGCCCCAGTCGGCGTACGGGTCGTCGGCCAGGAAGTCGCCGCGGTAGAGCGCAAGCGCTTCGGTGAGCAGGCCCTCGCCAGACTCGTGCTCGCCGCGTCGCGCAGCGGCGATACCAGCCGTCGCCATGCGCTGGAAGACGTCGACGTCGAGCTTCAGCCGCCGCGGATCGAGGCGGTAGCCGGCGGCCTCGCGGGCGACCAGCGAGCTGGTCGGATCCGCGCTGTCGGCGAGCTGCTCACGAAGCTTGAAGACGCAGTATCGGACGTTCGCAACCGCCGATGGGCCGCGATCTGGCCACAATGCGGCCGCGATCGCCTCGGACCGCTGTGCCGCCGCACGCGACGCGAGCAGGAACCGGAACACCTGCCCCGGCCGCTGCTGGAGCCAGTCGCCGTCGCGGGTGCGACCGTCCACCTCGACCGAGAGCCGGCCGAGCGCAGCCACGGCCACGTCGCTCGCCGGAGCCGGCGCCGGAGCCTCGGCCGGACCGAAGCTGACCTCGAAGACGACCATCGGCCCGCTGCCCGGCCGGATCGTGCGAGCCGTGAGCGTTGCGGCGAGCGGCCGGCGGCCGCGGGCTCGCCAGGGACGCGCGGGAAGGCCGTTCGGCTCGAGCAGGGCGAGGCGCGTCAGGCACGCCGAGCCGCTCGGGCTGTTGGGCGCGCACTCCAGCGCGTCGCAGCAGCGCATGCCCTGCGTCCACCGCACGCCGGCCTCGGTCAGGCGGGCCGCCATGCCCCCGCTCCACCAGACGATGGTGCCCGAGGCGTCGGAGAGCACGATGCCCTCGACCTGCCGGTCCGAGCCCGCGGCTCCGGACCGGACCTTCGCAATCTCCTCCGTGCTGTAAATCGTTCCTGGGCTCCGCACAGCGCGGCTCCATGCGTTCGACGATCGCCGGGGTCCACTCCCTCGATCTCTCAATATCCACCTTTATTCGCTTCCCACCAAAGTCGCAAGTTAAATGTCAGGAACCGGTGAGGAACCAACGACGACCTAACGCTTGGGGCCTAGCTTCGCGGCTCCAGCGATGTCTGTTTCCGGACGAACAGCGCGGCTGGGCGCCGCCGGTCTCCGCCAGCGTGATCACCAGGAGCACGCACGGGCGGGACACGGCTCAGAGCACGCCGAGCGCGATCAGGTCGTCGACCGGCTCGTCGAACGAGCACGAGCCGTACGCGACGAACAGCTCCGCCCGGGCGGCCGCGATCGCGCCGGCATCCGCGCGGCGGCCGTGCACCGCGAGCCCGTCGGCATCGAGCGTGAACGCCACCGGGTCCTCCTCGGCGACGATCGCCTCGAGATCGCCGTCCGCGAACACGGCGGCGGCCAGCAGGTTGAGGAACCCGTGGCGGTCGCCGCTGCGGATCGGATGATGCAGCCCGGCGGTGGCCTTGAAGGGGACGTCGGCGTCGCGGCAGGCGGCGATGAAGGCCGCGACCTCCTCGACGGACGGGAGCGTCGTGCCGCCGCAGCGGATCTTGGCTCCGGCCTGAGCCTCGCGCACGGCGGCCACGGCGCCGCGCAGGCCCCGCCCGGGTGACAGCTCCCAGAAGGCCCGCACGCCCGGGAGCTTCTCCTCCACCAGCGCCTGGGTGTCGGGGATCCAGGCCGGGTCGATCCGCGCCTCCACGAGCTCGACCTGCCGGCCGGCGGCGGCCGCGTCTCGCACGACCTCGAGGTCGCCCTCTCCCCCGTCGAGCACGACGCTCAGCCGCGGCGCCTCGCGCGGCAGCTCTCCCAGGCGCGACGCGGGGACGATGAAGCGGTCGAGCATCCAGGCGTGCTCGCTCGCGCGCGCCCGGCGGTCGGCCTCGATCGCGTCCGGCATGTCCATCGACGCGGGCGGGAACAGCGCCGCGTGGTCGATCAGCCGCTCGAGCAGCGCGCGGCGGGCATCCCCGGTCACGCCGGCGGGATCGCGTTGTGCTTGGCCGGCCACTCGCGCGCCTTGCCGCCGTAGCGGGCGAAGCGCCGGACGAGCTCCGCGCGCAGGTCCTCGGGCTGCACGATCGCGTCGACGACCATCTCGGAGGCCAGCTTGAGCAGATCGACGCCCTCGGCGTACTCCTCCATCAGCTCGGCGCGCTTCGCGGCCCGCTCGTCCTCGTCCTCGATCGCCATCAGCTGGTTGTAGAAGACGGCGTTGACGGCGGCGCTCGGCCCCATCACGGCGATCTTGGCGGTCGGGAGGGCGAGCGTGGCGTCGGGGTCGAACGCCGGGCCGGCCATCGCGTAGAGGCCGGCGCCGTAGGCCTTCCTCACGATCACCGACAGCTTCGGCACGGTCGCCTCCGACACCGCCGAGATCATCTTCGCGCCGTGGCGGATGATGCCCTGGCGCTCGACCTGCGTGCCGATCATGAAGCCCGGCACGTCGGCCAGGAACAGCAGCGGGACGTTGAAGGCGTTGCAGGTCCAGATGAACCGCGCAGCCTTGTCGGCAGAGTCGACGAACAGCACGCCGCCCTTGAACTTCGGCTGGTTGGCGACGATCCCGATCACGCGCCCCTCGAGCCGCGCGTAGCCGACGATGACCTCCTTCGCCCAGCGCTTGTGGACCTCCAGGAACGAGCCCTCGTCGACCAGCGCGTCGATGAGCTCGTGCATGTTCCACGGCTTGTTCTCGTCGGCCGGGATCAGCTCGCGGATCGGCGTGACCTCGGCGGGCGGCGCTGGCGGAGCGGCCGGCGGCTCCTCCTCCCACGAGCCGGGGAAGTAGGACAGGTAGCGCTTGGCGAGGTCGATGCCCTCCTCGTCCGTCTTGACCAGGAAGTGCCCGCAGCCCGAGACGCCGGTGTGCATCTTGGCGCCGCCCATCTCCTCCAGCGACACCTGCTCGCCGATCACCATCTCCGCCATCCGCGGCGAGCCGAGGTACATCGAGGCGTTGCCGTCGCGCATGATCACGACGTCGCAGAACGCGGGAATGTACGCACCGCCGGCCGCGCTCGGGCCGAACAGCACGCACACCTGCGGGACGGCTCCGGACAGGCGGACCTCGTTGAAGAAGATGCGGCCGGCGTGGCGGCGGCCGGGGAACATGTGCACCTGCTCGGTGATGCGCGCGCCGGCGCTGTCGACCAGGTAGATCATCGGCACCCGGTGCGAGAGCGCGGCCTCCTGG
>JBKOYW010000103.1:0-7588 GCA_046744275.1 Actinomycetota bacterium | reverse complement strand
CGCTCGTGCTCAGCTCCCCGCGCGCACGGGCGCGCCAGACCGCCGCGCTCGCCGGGCTCGTCCCGACCCTCGACGACGACCTGGTCGAGTTCGACTACGGCGACTACGAGGGGCGGACGACGCCCGAGATCCGCGAGGAGTGGCCCGGCTGGAGCGTGTGGGCCGACGGCGCGCCGGGCGGCGAGACCGCGGAGCAGGTCGGCGAGCGCGCCGACCGCGTGATCGAGCGCGCGCTGACCGCGGACGGCGATGTGGCGGCGTTCGCGCACGGACACCTGTTGCGCGTGCTCGCCGCGCGCTGGATCGGGCTTGCGGCAACCTATGGCGGCCATCTCGCGCTCGACACCGGCTCGCTGTCCGAGCTCGGGTTCGAGCGCGAGCGACGGGTGATCTGGCTGTGGAACGACACGTCGCACCGGCAGTGATCGAGACGCCGCGCATGCGCGGCGAGCGGATCGGCCGCGAGCACTACGCGGTGCTCCTCGAGCTCGTCGGCGACGAGCGCGTGGGCGCCACGCTGGGCGGCGCGCAGACGCCGGACGAGGTGACCGAGAGCATCGAGCAGCACATCGCGCGCTGGGAGGGCGACGGCTTCGGCTACTGGATGTTCACCGACCGCGAGACCGGCGCCCCGATCGCCCGCGGCGGCCTCAGCCGCGCGCACGTCGGCGGCCGTGACGAGGTCGAGGTCGGCTGGGCGGTCATGCCCGACCGCTGGGGCCGGGGCTATGCGACCGAGCTCGGCGCCGCCGCCATCGACGTCGCCTTCACCACACTCGCCGTCCCCGACGTCGTCGCCTACACGCTTCCGGACAACCTCGCCTCACGCCGCGTGATGGAGAAGCTCGGGTTCAGCTACGAGCGGGAGGTCGTCCACGCCGACCTCCCGCACGTGCTGTACCGGCTTCACTCGCCGGGTTCGAGGTGATCGCCCCGGCCGGGCACGAGCGAGTCGGCGCCCGGGCCGCCCGAGAGGACGTCGCGGCCGTCCTCGCCGTCGAGCCAGTCGTCGCCCTCGCCGCCGTAGAGCGTGTCGTCGTCGTCTCCGCCCTCGATCCGGTCGTTGCCGGCGTCGCCCATCACGGCGTCGTCGCCGTCGCGGGCATCGATCACGTCGTCGCCGCCGAGGCCGCAGATCACGTCGTCACCGCGCGTGCCGCGCAGCCGGTCGGCGCCCGGCGTGCCGGTGATCGTGCACGGCCGCGGTGAGGCGCTGAACTCCTCGACGCCGATCACCGGCCGCAGCTCACGCTCGAAGTCGCTCGTGGCGAACGCCCGCCGCAGCACGTCGGCGTCGAGCGCGTTGCCGATCGCGGCCATGATCATTCCCTGGTCGAGCGAGAGGTACGAGGACGAGGTCACGCCGGTGTCGACGTTGACCGAGTCGAGGAACCCGAGCGGCGTGTAGATGTCGAAGTCGCGCTCGAGCCGCTGGAGGTTCGCCAGCGCCTGCTGCGGCGCGTAGCGCAGCGCTAGGAACGCCGCATGCGGCGTGACGACGCCGTTCGTGTACGCGCTCGGCGGCGGATCGGGCAGCGCCGGCCGGCCGGGGCAGCCCTCCCAGCCGTGGTCGATGGTCGTGCCGTCGTTGTTGGACGGGTAGCCGCCCGAGTCGCTGCCGATCCCGTCCACGCCGTAGGTGCGGTACCCGCCCTCAGGGATGTTGGCCGGCGAGAAGCCCCAGTAGCCGTATCCGGCCTCGACCAGGCCGTGGTGGATCTGGGCCGCCGTCACGAGCGGGTGGTTGGCGCCCCAGCTCCCGGGCGCCCAGCGCTCCTCGGGCACGAACAGCGCGGGCATCAGCGCCTCGAACATGCTGCCGCCCCAGCTCGGCGTGACCAGCGTGCCGTTGTAGGGGAGCGAGCCGTCGTAGACCGAGGTCCCGTAGTAGGTGCGCGTGAAGCCGACCGGGCGCGTCTCGGTCCAGGCCGAGTCGCACGTGTCGGGCCAGGACCGGTTCTGCCCGAAGTGGACGCGCTCCGGCACCTGCTGCTTGGCGATCCCGATGTACTCCGCGATCCGGCTCTCGCTGACGACCGTGTCGTAGCAGCACGCCTCGCCGCCGGTGTCGGGCACGAAGTGGAACAGCATCCGGTTCGGGCCCGGCCGGTAGTAGAAGCCGAAGTTCATGTCGTCGTAGAGCGCGCTCGCCCGGTGCGACAGCTCGGGGACGCGGGCGGCGACGATCTTCAGGCCGACGGCCAGCCAGCCGTTGTCGACCGACGACAGGATCGGGGTCAGCGGCTGGCCGCTCGGCGGCCAGACCGTCAGCTTCTCGCCCGTCCGGTGGTCGTACCAGTTGTAGAACTGGCCCGTGTCGGCGTACCGCTCCATCCCCTCCAGCGTCGTGATGGTGCGGCGCACGCGCGCGACCAGCTCGGAGCTGCGGATGATCCCCAGCCGCTCGGCCACGACCGCGCTCCACATGTAGGCGCCGATGTTGGTCGTCGACGTCTGCACGCTGCGCGTGCCGTCGCGTTTCAGGATGTCGCTCGGCAGCCCGGTGCTCTCGTCCGTCATCGCGACGAACGACCGCCAGGTGCCCTCGGCGTAGCGCTCGAGCGTGCGCCCCGATCCACCACCGCTCGCCGCCGCCGGCTGCGCCGTCGCCAGCACGGCGACCAGCACGACAAGCCCTCCCAGGACCCTTTTCATGCGACTCCCCCCGAGTTTCGCCGATCGGTCGACGAAACGTTAGCGCGTCAGACCTTGTTCAGCCGCTTTCGGTAGAGCAGCCGCTGGTCGGCGCACTCGAGCAGGTCGGCGCCGGTGCGCGCGTCGGCGGGTGCGACCGCCCAGGCGAAGCTCGCCCGCACGCTCGGTATGCCCTCCGGGAAGTCGGCCGCGCCGATCGCCTCCTCGAGCGAGGCTACGATCCGCGCGACGCCGGTCGAGCGCGCCCCGGGCGCGATCACGGCGAACTCGTCGCCGCCGATCCGCGCCAGGCAGTCGCCGTCGCGGACGACCGCGTCGCACGCGGAGGCGATTGCGCGCAGCACGTCGTCGCCGACCGGATGACCGTACTCGTCGTTGATCGTCTTGAAGTCGTCGAAGTCGAAGAGCACCAGCGCCGTGCCGTCAGGCCCGCGCAGGGCGTTCGCGAGCGCGGCGTCGAAGCTGCGGCGGTTGTACAGCGCGGTGAGCGGATCGCGCTCGGCCATCACGCGCTGGCGCGCCTCGGCGCGCAGCAGCCGGCGCTTGAGCAGCTGCATCACGAACGTCTCGCCCGCGATCGCGACGCCGAAGCCGAGCGCCCGCGCGGCGAAGGCCACGTCGACCGCCGCGGGGTCGTAGAGCAGCGGCGTGGCGAACACGAATGCGTAGAGCGCGACCAGGGGCCACGCCAGCCGCGGCGGGAAGAAGTAGGCGATGAACAGCGAGGTGAACAGCAGCAGCGGCCCGAGGAAGCTGGACGCGCCGCCGGACGCCCATATCGCCGCGGTGACGATCGGCGCCGTGCCGGCGGTCACCAGCGCGCGGACGCCGATCGACATCGTCGAGCGCGTCAGGTACAGCACCAGCGAGATCGCGCCCCACAGCACGGCGAAGCCGGCGATCCCGAGACCGATGCCGAGGTGCTCGTGCGGGGAGCCCGGGAGCAGGAACATCGCCGAGCCGACCAGGCCGGCCGTCGTCCACATGCCGGCCGACGTGAGGTCGGCGAGCCGTCCCTCGTCGCGAGGGTCCTCATCGATCGGGTACTGCATGTGCGCCATCGGAAGTCACCCCGGGGAATCGGCCGCGTGCGGCCGGCCCTTGAGCCTCATCCGGTGATTGACAAGACCTCGTCGCCGACCTGGACCTCGTCCCCGGGGTGCAGCTGGCGCCCGCGCCGGGCCTCCGGCTCTCCGTTCACCAGGACGCCGTGCTCGGCGAGGAACGCCTTCGCCTCGCCGGACGAGTCGATCAGCCCCGCGACCTTGAGGAGCTGCCCCAGGCGGATCATGTCGCCGCGAATTGGCACGTCGCGCCGCATCCCGACAGCGTAGGATCGACGTCGTGCGCTACTGGCTTCCGCTGATCGCCGCCCTCATCTGCCTGGTCGTGGCCACGATGGTGCCCCCGCTCGTGGCCTACGTGCTGATCATCGCCGCGTTCGCGCTCGTGATCGACGCGTCGACGAAGCTGATCGAGGCCGGCACCCGTGGCGGCCGGCTGACCGACTACCGGCAGTAGCGCCGGTAGGCGCGACCCTCCCACGGCTCGAGCACGAGATCCGCGCGAGCGTCGCCGGCGACGACCTCGGCATCCTCCCAGCCCGGCACCTCGACCGGCACGGTCTCGCCCGAGAAGTTGCCGAGCACGAGCAGCTCGACGTCCTCGTGCCGCCGCGTGAACGCGTACACGCGCTCGTCGTCCTCCAGCAGCATCGTGAAATCGCCGTACGCAACGGCCGGCTCGCTGTGGCGCAGCTCGATGAGGCGCCGGTAGTGGTGGAATACCGAGTCCGGGTCGGCGCGCTCGGCCTCAGCGTTGATCTCGGCGTGGTTCGGGTTCACGGCCAGCCACGGCGTCCCGGTCGTGAAGCCGGCGTTCGGGCTCGCGTCCCACTGCATCGGCGTGCGCGCGTTGTCGCGGCTGCGCGCGCGCAGTGCCTCGAAGGAGTCGTGCCCCGCCTCCGCGTAGTGGTTGAGCGACTCGATGTCGCGGAACTCGTCGATCGAGGCGAACGGGAAGTTCGTCATCCCGAGCTCCTCGCCCTGGTAGACGTACGGCGTCCCTCGGTGCAGGTGCAGGACCGTGCCGAGCATCTTCGCCGCGCGCACGCGGTGCTCGCCGTCGTCGCCGAAGCGCGAGACGATCCGTGGTTGGTCGTGGTTGTTCCAGTAGAGGCTGTTCCAACCCGTCTCGGCGAGGCCCGACTGCCAGCGCCCGAACGAGCGCTTGAGGTCGCGCAGCCGAAGCGGGTGCACGTCCCACTTCGAACCGCCCTGGTCGAGCTGGACGTGCTCGAACTGGAACACCATGTCGACCTCGCCGCGCGCGGGGTCGGTGAACAGCTGGGCGTCCTCCAGCGTCACGCCCGGCATCTCGCCGACGGTCAACAGGTCGCCGTCGCGGCCCGCGAAGACCTCGCGGTGCATCTCCTGCAGGAACTCGTGGATCCGCGGCCCGGAGATGTAGTACGGCGAGCCGTCGCCTCCCGGCGCGTCGGGCAGCGACGTGTCCTTGGAGATCATGTTGATGACGTCCATCCGGAACCCGTCGACCCCGCGGTCGAGCCACCAGCGCATCATCGAGTAGATCGCCCGCCGGACCTCGGGGTTCTCCCAGTTGAGGTCCGGCTGCTTGCGCGAGAACAGGTGCAGGTAGTACTCGCCCGTCGCGTCATCGAGCTCCCACGTCGGGCCTGAGAAGAACGACCGCCAGTTAGTCGGCTCCGGCCGCCACCAGTACCAGTCGCGCTTCGGGTTGTCGCGGCTCGACCGCGACTCGACGAACCACGGGTGCTCATCGGACGTGTGGTTGACGACGAGGTCCATCACGAGCTTCAGGCCGCGCTCGTGGACGGCCGCCAGCAGCGTGTCGAAGTCGGCGAGCGTGCCGAACACCGGATCGATGTCCTGGTAGTCGCTGATGTCGTAGCCGTTGTCGTCCTGCGGCGAGGGGTAGATCGGCGACAGCCACAGCACGTCGACCCCGAGCTCGGCCAGGTAGTCGAGCCGCGACGCGATGCCCGGCAGGTCGCCGATCCCGTCACCGTCGGAGTCGGCGAAGCTGCGCGGGTAGATCTGGTAGACGACCGCGCTCTGCCACCACACGGCTACGCCGCGCCTCCCGGAACGGCGATGCCCGACTCGTAGGCGAGCACGACGGCCTGGACCCGGTCGCGGATCCCGAGCTTCATCAGCAGGCGCGCGACGTGCGTCTTGACGGTCGTCTCGCTGACGACCAGCTCGGCGGCGATCTCGGCGTTCGAGAGCCCGCGCGCGACGAGCTTGAACACCTCGACCTCGCGCGCCGTCAGCTCGTCGAAGCCGCGGGGCGGCGCGGCCGCGGGAGCCGCGCGCGCGAACTCGTGGATCAGGCGCTTCGTGATCGCCGGCGCGAGCAGCGCGTCGCCGCGCGCGACCACGCGGATGCCGGCGGCCAGCTCCTCGGGCGGGACGTCCTTGAGCAGGAAGCCGGACGCGCCCGCGCGCAGCGCCTCGTAGACGTACTCGTTGAGGTCGAACGTGGTGAGCATCAGCACACGCGCGGGGTGGTCGCCGCCGGCGGCGACCACGCGGCGCGTCGCCTCGATGCCGTCCAGCTCCGGCATCCGGATGTCCATCAGCACGACGTCGGGGTCGAGCCGCCGCGCCTGCTCGACCGCCTCGGCGCCGTCGGACGCCTCGCCGACCACTGCGAGGTCCTCCTCGGCGTCGAGGATCATGCGGAAGCCGGCGCGGACGAGCGCCTGGTCGTCGGCGATCAGGACACGGATCACAGGGGCAACCTAGCGACGACCTCGAATCCACCGCCGGCTCGCCGGCCCGTGCGCAGCTCGCCGTCGTAGAGCTTGACGCGCTCCTCCATGCCGACCAGCCCGTGCCCGCCGCCGTGGCCGTTGGCGGCGCTCGAGCCGGTGTCGACGATCTCGAGCTCGAGGTGCGACGGCGCCCAGCGCACGGTGACCTCGGTCGGGGCGGCGCCGGCGTGCTTGATCGCGTTGGTGAGCGCCTCCTGCACGACGCGGTAGGCGGCGAGGTCGACGCCGGGCGGGAGCGAGCGGGGCTCGCCCTCGATCGTGAGCGACACCGGCAGGCCGGCGGAGCGGGTGCGCTCGACGAGCGAGTCGAGCTCTCGCATCGTCGGCTGCGGCGCGCGATCGTCGCCATGGTGCAGCACGCCGAGCAGGCGCCGCATCTCGGTCAGCGCCGCGCGCCCGACGTCCTCGATGTGGGCGGCGGCCTCCACCGCGCGCGCCGGGTCGCGCTCGAGGATCCGCCGCGCGCCGCCGGCCTGGACGACCATCACCGATACCGAGTGAGCGACCACGTCGTGCATCTCGCGCGCGATCCGGCGGCGCTCGTCGGCGGCCGCGCGGGTGGCCTCCTCCTCGTGCGCCTCCTTGGCCCGCACGGCGGCCTCGTGCAGCTCCTCGGTCAGGCGCGTGCGCGTGCGCACGCCGCGGCCGGCGAGCCAGGCGATGAGGGCGAAGGCGGTCGGGAACACGAAGTCGCTGAACACGGGGTCCTCGAACGTCGCCACCACGCCGGTCATCCCGGCGAGGATGACCAGCGGCGCCGCGATCGCCGCCCGGCCCTCGGTGTGCGCGCCCATCGACCAGCACACGAACAGCACCGCGACAAGCGGGAGCTGGAGCGGATCCACCTCGGTGAGGGCGACGTTCGCGAAGATCCACAGGCTCAGGAGGACGGCGCCCGCGACGAGCGGACGGCTGCGCCGGAACGCCACCGTCGAGTACGCGACGGCGAGCAGCACGGCCATCTCCGGCGAGCCGCCCTGATCCCACTGGAGGGCCAGCTCGAGCTCGCCGCCGACGACGAACAGGGCTGCCAATGCCTGGTCGAGCCGGCGCCGGTCGAGGCGCCGGAAGCGCGCGATCAGGCGCCTCACGCGGCGCCCCCGAGCGGCAGCCGGG
>JBKOYW010000252.1:0-9766 GCA_046744275.1 Actinomycetota bacterium | reverse complement strand
GCTGGAGGACGGCGAGGCGCCCTGGTCCGGTTTCAAGGAGTCCTGAGATGCCGGCCATGACCTATCTGCAGGCGATCTCCGACGCCATGCGCGAGGAGATGCGCGCCGACGAGCGCGTGTTCGTGATGGGCGAGGACATCGGCGTGTTCGGCGGCGCCTTCAAGGTGACCGACGGGTTCATCGACGAGTTCGGGCCGCTGCGCGTGATGGACACGCCGCTGGCCGAGTCCGGGATCGTCGGCACGGCGATCGGCGCGGCCGTCGAGGGCATGCGCCCGATCGCCGAGATGCAGTTCTCCGACTTCATCTCGTGCGGCTTCGACCAGCTCGTCAACGTCGCCGGGAAGATGTACTACCGGCAGGGGCTGTCGGTGAACATCACCGTCCGGCTGCCGTCGGGCGGCGGCTTCAGCGGCGGGCCGTTCCACTCCCAGAACCCCGAGGCGTGGTTCATGCACGCCCCCGGCCTGAAGGTCGTCGCGCCGTCCACGGCCGAGGACGCGAAGGGCCTGCTGATCGCCGCGATCCGCGACCCCAACCCGGTCGTGTACATGGAGCACAAGCACCTGTACCGCCGCGTGAAGGGCGACGTGGCGGGCGGCACCTACGAGACGCCGTTCAGCGCGCGCGTGGCGCGTGAGGGCACCGACCTCGTCGTCATCACCTATGGGGCCATGGTCCACACCGCGCTCGAGGCGACGGAGGACCTCGACGGCGCGTCGGTCGAGGTGCTCGACCTGCGTTCGCTCGTGCCGCTCGACGAGGAGGCGATCCTCGCGTCGGTGCGCAAGTGCTCGAAGGTCGTGGTCGTCGACGAGGCCAACATGACGTGCGCGGCGGGCGCGCAGGTGGCCGCTGTGATCGCCGAGAAGGCCTGGGAGGACCTGGACGGACCGGTCGTCCGCGTCGCCACGCCGGACGTGCCGATCCCGTTCTCGCCCACGCTCGAGCAGTCCGTGCTGCCGCAGGTGGACGACGTGAGGGAGGCGTGCCGTGAGCTCCTCGAATACTGAGACGCTTATTGATGTGACCATGCCCCAGATGGGGGTGTCGGTCGCCGAGGGCACCGTCGTCGAGTGGAAGAAGCAGTCCGGCGACTGGGTCGAGGCCGACGAGATCATCGCCTCGATCTCGACCGACAAGATCGACACCGACGTCGAGGCGCCGGCCACGGGCCGCGTGCAGGAGGTGATCGTCGAGGTCGGCGCGACCGTCGACGTCGGGACCGTGCTCGCGCGGATCGCCACGGACGCCAAGCCCGGCGAGGCGCATCGCAGCGAGAACGACTCCTCGTCGCAGCAGGGGACGAGCGAGGCCTCGGCGGCGCTCGACGCCCCCGGCGATGCCGGCGAGCTCCAGGGCGACACGGGAGAGAGCCACGCCGGCACGGCGCAGCGCGGCTCGACCGCGGCGAGGCGGTCCGGCTCGCGTCGCTACTCGCCCGTGGTCATGCGGATCGCGTCGGAGCACGGCGTCGATCTCGAGCGCGTCGAGGGCACGGGCCGTGGCGGGCGCGTGCGCAAGCAGGACGTCCTCGCGTTCATTGAGAACGGCGGCGGCGCCGCGGATGAGGCGCCGATGCACATCGAGAGCCCGTACCGGCCCGACGAGCCGGCGCCGGCGAAGACGCGCAAGCCGCGCTTCGAGGCCGCGGCGGAGGAAGCGCTGGCGCCCGTCGCCGCGGGCACCGCGCCCCTGTCCCGGATGCGTCAGGCGATCGGCGCCAGGATGCTGGAGTCGCTCCAGACGGCGGCGACCTGCACCACCGTGATCGAGGCGGACCTGGTCCGGATCGAGGCCGCGCGCGCGAAGACCGGGCTCACGTACCTGCCGTACATCGCCCGGGCGACGATCGACAACCTGCGCGACTTCCCGGCGCTCAACGCGACGCTCGAGGACGGCACGGTCACGACCTACGAGGGCGTCCACCTCGGGATCGCGGTGTCGCTCGGCGAGGGCGGCCTGATCGTGCCGGTCATCCGCGACGCGCAGGAGCTCTCCGTCGAGGGCCTGGCGAAGCGGATCAAGGACCTCGCGCAGCGCGCGCGGGCCAACCAGCTCACGCCCGACGACGTCCGCGGCGGCTCGTTCACCATCACCAACCCCGGCGGCTACGGCTCGATCATCGCCACGCCGGTGATCAACCAGCCACAGGTCGCGATCCTCGACACCGAGGCCGTCGTCAAGCGGCCGGTGGTCATCACCGACGAGCTCGGCAACGACTCGATCGCCATCCGGCCCATGACCTATTTGTGCATGTCATGGGACCACCGGGCGCTCGACGGGGCGCTCGCGGCGCAGTTCCTGAGCGGATTGCGAAAGAAGCTGGAGAACTGGCCGACTACGTAGGGCAGGTCTGACGGACACCCGCCTCGGCCCGCCTCGCGCGGGCCGGGGCGGGGCGGACCCGACAACGAGTGCGGCTTACTCGCACTCGCACGCTCGTGCGAGCGCCTTAGCATGTCTGTCATGGACGAGCTGTGGACCTGCCACCTCGGCCGGGTCGAGTACCGCGAGGCGGTCGCGATCCAGGAGCGCCTACGGGCGCGCGTGCAGGCCGGTGAGCTGCCCGACCTCCTGCTGCTGCTCGAGCACCCGCCCGTCTACACGCTCGGCCGCCGCTCGGAGCCCGGTGAGCTGCCCGTGGGTGACGAGATCGACGTCGTCGAGACCGAGCGCGGCGGCAAGCTGACCTACCACGGGCCCGGCCAGCTCGTCGGCTATCCGATCATGCACGTGCCGAACGTCCGCGCGTTCGTGGAGACGATGGAGGCCGCGCTCGTGGACGCGATCCGCGCGGCCGGTGTTCCCGCGGAGACGCGCGAGGGCCGCGAGTTCACCGGCGTCTGGGTCGGCGGCCGCAAGATCGCCTCGATCGGCATCCACGTCTCCCGGCGCGTGTCGATGCATGGCTTCGCGGTCAACGTCGACAACGACCTCACACCGTTCACGGCGGTCGTCGCGTGCGGCCTGCCGGGAGTCCGGATGACGTCGCTGGCCGAGGAGGGCTCGGCCGAGGGCATCGACTGCTTCCGCAAGCGCGCGGCTCACGCCTTCGCGCAGGCGTTCGGGCGCCGCCAGCGGATCGTCACGCCGCGCCGACTGCTCGAGCCCGTTGCCGTCTAGCGTGTACACGCTGCTCCGCGGCTCCGACGCGCCCGACTACACGGGCGACGCGCCCGGCGCGTTCCTCGGCTACGGGCGGCCGCTGGGCTCCGAGCAGCTGGCCGTCAACGTGCGAGTGCTCGAGCCGCACACCGCCCACGTGGCCCCGGGCGGCGATCCGACACGCGGCCACAGCCATCGCACGATCGAGGAGGTGTACCTCGTGCTCGACGGCGAGATCACGATCAAGCTGGGAGAGGACGTGCTGACGCTCGGCCCGCGCGACGCGGTGCTGATCCCGCCGGCCACGCCGCGCGCCACACGCAACGACACCGACGCGCGGGCGGCGTTCCTGATGATGTCCGTGAAGGTGGAGGACCACGCAGCGGAGTCGCAGGGTCACGATAGGTTCTGGCCGTGATCTTCGGGCTGACCATCTTCCCCACGGACTACGCGATCGACCCCGCCGCGCTGGGGCGGGCGGCAGAGGATGCGGGCTTCGAGTCGCTGTTCTTCGCCGAGCACACGCACATCCCCGCCAGCCGCGACACGCCACGGCCGGGCGGCGGCGAGCTGCCGCAGCGGTACTGGCACACCCACGACCCGTTCGTCGCGCTGACCGCGGTCGCGATGGTGACCGAGCGGCTGCGTGTCGGTACCGGCGTCTGCCTGATCATCGAGCGCGACCCGATCACGACCGCCAAGGAGGTGGCATCGCTCGACGTGGTGTCCGGCGGCCGCTTCGAGTTCGGCATCGGCGGCGGCTGGAACCGCGAGGAGATGCGCGACCACGGCACCGACCCGCGACGGCGGTTCTCGATCATGCGCGAGCGCGTGCTCGCGATGAAGGAGATCTGGACGAAGGACGAGCCCGAGTTCCACGGGGAGCACGTCGACTTCGGCCCCATGTGGTCGTGGCCGAAGCCCGTCCAGGACCCGCATCCGCCGGTCATCGTCGGCGGCACCGGCGAGAAGGTGCTCGACCGCGTGCTCGAGTACGGCGACGTCTGGATGCCGAACCGGGTGGCCGACCCCGCGCCCCTCGGGCCGCGCGTGGCCGAGCTGCGCGAGCGCGCCGGTCGCCGCGTGCCGGTGACCTACTACGGCGCCGACCCGACGGACGAGTTCGTCGAGAGCCTGGTCGCCGCAGACGTGGACCGCGTCCTGCTCCAGCTGCCGGACGCCGGCGCCGACGAGGTGCTGCCGCTGGTGGAGCGGTATGCCGAGCTGGCCGCCCGCCATCGCTGAGGATCACCTCGCGCACGCCCGCGTCGGGCGGCTCGCGACGGTGACCGCGGCGGGCCGGCCGCACGTCGTCCCGGTCTGCTTCGCGCTGTCCGGCGGGCGGATCGTCACCGCCGTGGACGCCAAGCCGAAGGCGACGACCGCGCTCGCGCGGCTCGAGAACGTCCGCTCGACGGGCCAGGCGAGCCTGCTCGTCGACCACTATGAGGAGGACTGGTCGCGGCTGTGGTGGGTGCGGGTCGACGGGTCCGCCGAGGTGATCGAGGACGAGGATGCGATCGATGCGCTGGCCGCCAAGTACGAGCAGTACCGGGCGGCGCGGCCCGCCGGGCCGGTGATCGCCATCACGCCGGAGCGGTGGCGCTCCTGGGTACCCTCCTAGACGTGAGCACGCGCTCCCGAGCCAACCCCGGCGGCATGGACGTCCTGAAGGTGCTCGGGCCGGACACACTGCCGTTCCGGACCCGCAAGCCGCGCTGGTTCAAGGTCCCGCCACCAGGCGGGCAGCGCTACCGCGAGCTGGACCGGATGATCCGCGACGAGGGTCTGCACACGGTCTGCCAGGAGGCCGCCTGCCCGAACGTGGGCGACTGCTGGGAGCGCGGCACCGCGACGTTCATGATCCTCGGCGACACGTGCACGCGCCGCTGCGGCTTCTGCAACGTCAAGACCGGCAAGCCGACGTTCAACGACCCGCTCGAGCCGCTGCGCGTCGCCCGCTCGGTGGCGCGCATGGGCCTGCGGCACGCGGTCGTCACCAGCGTCGATCGCGACGACCTGCCGGACTACGGCGCTCAGGCGTGGGTCGGTGTGATCCGCTCGATCCGGATGCAGGCGCCGCGGTGCAAGATCGAGTGCCTGACGCCGGACTTCCGCGGCGAGGAGATGCCGCTCGCCAAGGTGATCGCCGAGCGGCCCGACGTGTTCAACCACAACGTCGAGGTCGCCCCGCGGCTGTACCCGGTCGCGCGCCGCGGCGGGCGCTGGGAGCGCTCGCTGCGCGTGCTGCGCAACGCGAAGGAGATGGGCGAGGGCGAGGTCACGACCAAGTCGGGCCTCATGGTGGGCCTCGGCGAGACCCACGAGGAGATGGTCGACGCGTTCGGGCAGCTCCGCGAGCACGGCGTCCAGGTGCTCACCGTCGGCCAGTACCTGCGGCCGACCGAGCAGCACCTCCCGGTGGTGCGCTACTGGGAGCCCGAGGAGTTCACCGCCCTCGAGGCCGCCGCGTACGAGCTCGGCTTCGAGCACGTCGCCGCCGGCCCGCTCGTGCGGTCCTCGTATCACGCGGACGAGCACGTAAAGCAGGAGCGAGCGGGAACAGGCCCGCTGGCCGCCGTGAGCTGACGTAGCCTCCGGCGCCAGTGTTCCCGCTGCGGGACAACATCCCGACCGATCGCTTTCCGGTCATCACGGTCGCGCTGATCGTCGCGAACGTCCTGATGTACTTCCTGTTCCAGAAGGGCGGGATCTCGCTCGGGAGCCCGGACTCGCAGGCGTTCAACGAGAACCTCGTCGACTACGCGGTCTTCCCCTACGAGGTCACTCACCCGGGCGACCACTGCGAGGCGGTGCCCGGTGGGTTCGCGTGCGAGGGCCAGCAGGGCGTGACCGGCACGGCCGGCCCGCAGCCGGCCACGTGGATCACGCTCTTCACGTCCATGTTCATGCACGGCGGCCTGTTGCATCTCGGCGGCAACATGCTGTTCCTGTGGATCTTCGGCAACAACGTCGAGGACTCCATGGGCCCGATCAAGTTCATCCTCTTCTATGTCCTGGGCGGTCTCGCCGCCGACGCAGCACAGATCGCGGTCGGGCCCAACTCGGCCGTCCCGACGATCGGCGCGTCGGGCGCCGTGGCCGGCGTGCTCGGCGGCTACCTGCTGCTGTTCCCGCGCGCGCGGGTCGTGACCGTCGTCTTCATCATCTTCTTCTTCACGATCCTCGAGCTGCCGGCGATCCTCTTCCTGGTCATCTGGATCGGCCAGCAGTTCCTGTTCGGGTACTTCGATCTCGTGGGGTCGGACGGCGAAGGGGGCGTCGCCTACTTCGCGCACATCGGCGGCTTCGTGTTCGGGTTGCTGCTGATCCGCGCGTTCGCGAGCGAGAAACGACACCGGCGCCAGCTCGAGCGAGCCGGCATGGCGTGAGATGCCGTACACGCTGCTCCAGGGAGGTCGCCGCCGGAGGCGCCGTCGCTGGAAGCCGGTAGGGGCGGTGATCCTGCTGGCCGTGGCGGCGACGCTGCTGCTGGCGAGCCGCGCGGGCGATCCAGACCCGCCGAAGCGCAGCGCAGCGCCGGCCGCGCCGGGACCGCTGCTGGACTCCGGGACCGCGCCGCTGGCAGGCGGCGGCACGCCGCCCTCGCCGCTCGCCGTGCAGCTCTCGGGCGCGCCCGACCTCATGCGGATGGAGTTCCGCAAGCCGCCGCGGTCCGGGCTGCTGTTCGACATCGACAGCGGCCGGGTGCTGTGGCGCCACCGGCCCGAGCGGGTGCTGCCGATCGCGTCGCTGACCAAGATGATGACCGCGCTGGTGGTGGTCGACCGCGTGCCGGAGGGCGCCAAGGTGCGGGTCACGAAGGAGGCGCTCGCCTACACGGGCTCGGGAGTCGGCCTGCTCCCGCGCGGCAAGCAGATCGGGGTCAGCGCGATGCTGCACGGGCTGCTGCTGCCGTCGGGCAACGACGCGGCGATCGCGCTCGCCCAGCGCGCCGCGGGCACGGTCCCGCGCTTCGTCTCGCTGATGAACGCGCGGGCGCGCGCGATGGGCCTGGCCTGCACGCGCTTCTCGAACGTGTCGGGGATCAGCGATCGCGGCAACGCCTCGTGCGCGCCGGACCTCGCCGCCCTCGCTCGCGCGGTGCTGCGCGAGCCGCGGCTGGCGCGGATCGTGCGCCGCCGGTCCGCCGTGCTGCCGTTCCCGATCAAGGGCGGCCGGATCTACCTCTACAACAACAACCCGCTGCTGCGGCTCGGCTACCGCGGCACGACGGGCGTCAAAACCGGCTACACGGAGGCGGCGGGCCGGTGCCTGGTCGCGAGCGCGCGGCGCGGGTCGCTGCGGCTCGGCGTGGTGCTGCTGAACTCGCGCGATCCCGGCGCGCAGGCGCGGCGCCTGCTCGACCGGGCGTTCGCGCGCCTCAGGTGACGTAGGTGCTGACGATCACGCGCTTCGGCGTGCGGATCACGAGCGAGCCGTCCTCGCGCACGTAGCCGGCCTGGTTCTCGGAGCGGAACCACTCCTCGCCGTCCTCGGTCGCGATGTGGACCGTGCGCCGCTTCTGCCCGGCGTGCCGCTCGAGGTAGAACCGCATCTGCTGGAAGAACGTCAGCCAGCCCTCGTTGATCTCGTCGTAGATGCCGTCCCAGCCATCCTGCCCCGCGGGCGCGGCGCGTGTGAGGCGCACGACGGTGGCGTCGCCCCGCTCCTCGAGCGAGATCACCCCGCCCTCGCCCGCGTCGAGCACGCGCTCGGCGTCGTCCGCCGTCGACTCGCGCATGAAGATCTGGTCGATCTCCTTGTCGAGCCCGCCGTGCTCGTCGTAGTCCCAGCCGAACCAGCGCCGGATCTCGCTCGGCTCGCGCAGCGCGCGCCACACGTCGTCGACCGGGGCGGCGACGACGACCTCGAAGATGACCGGATCGCTCATGTCTCCTCCTTGGCGGGTGCGGGGTGCCCGCCGACGACGACGCGGTAGCGGCGGTCGGGGGCGTCGAACTGCGCCGCCGTGCGGGCGACGCTCTCGGCGAGCGCCTCCGTGAAGCGCTCGAGGTCCTCGGGCTCGGCGAACCCGACCTCGGTCTCGATCGTGAACGTGAGCAGCCGCGTTCCCCGGCGTTCGGCGCCCGCCTGCATGCGGGCGACGTCGCGCACCACGCCCGCCGCGGTGTGCACGAGGTGGGCGGCCGCGTAGCGGTCCTGCGCAGCCGCCGCCTCGCCGATCACGGCCGGATCGACGATGAACGCGTCGGCGCCGGCGACCATGATCCGCTCGACGCAGCCGCGCCGCGGGATCTCCTCGACGAGCTCGACCAGCCCGGCCCGCTCGAGCTCGCGCAGGTGGTAGTTCACGCGCTGGCGCGGGAGCCCGAGTGCGGCCGCGAGGCGGGTGGCCGATGACGGCTGGCGCAGGCGCTCGAGCAGCGCCCGCCGGATCGGCGACAGCGCCATGCGCAGGCGATCCGGGTCGTTGAGCAGCTCGATCGGCGCCGCGGCCATGGGCGAATTGTCGATTCGACAGGCAAATTTGTCAAATCGGCCGTACACGCGCGACGAGATCGTGGGCGGGGTCAGGCGGCGGTGTCGCCTTCGGTGTTCACGACGAGGACGACGTCGCTTGGCGCGAGTGCGAGCTCGTCGCGGAAGGCCAGCAGGCCGGCGAGCCCGGCCGCGCCGCTCTCGCCCGCCTCGACACCGTCGCGCGCCAGCAGCCGCACCGTCTCGCGGGCGCGGTCATCGCCGACCGTGCAGAACGCCTCGATCCCGCGGCTCACTGCGGGCCAGGCGACCGGCGAGACGCGGCCGCAGTTCAGGCCGGCCATCACCGAGTCGTGCGGGCCGGGGACCTCGACCGGCTCGCCGGCCTCGATCGAGGCCAGCGCGCACGCCGCGCTCACCGGCTCGACGCCGACGATGCGCGCGCCGGTGAACCGACGCACCATCGCCGCCGCGAACGAGCCGACGCCGATCTGGACCGCGACCACGTCCGGCTGCACGTCGATCTCGGCCCCGATCGTCGCGTAGCCCTCGATCACCCAGGCCGGCACCGTCTCGTAGCCCGGCCATGCGGTGTCCTGGATCACCAACGCGTCGAGCCCCGCGACGCGCTCGACCGCGTCGTCGTACGTGCCGTCGACGACCTCGACCCGCGCGCCCTCGGCGGCGATCGCGTCTCGGCGCGCCCGGATCATCGACGCCGGCACGAGCACGGTCGCCTCGAGACCGACCAGCCGCGCCATCCGCGCGACCGCGCGCCCGTGGTTGCCGTCGGTGGCGCACGCCAGCCGCGTCGCCCCGGGATGCTCCTCCAGCGCCCGGTGGATCGCCCACGAGGCGCCGAGCACCTTGAAGGACGGCAGCCCGAGCCGGCTCGACTCGTCCTTGACCAGCACGCGCCGCACGCCAAGCGCGGCGGCGGCCGCCGGCGCCTCGACGAGCGGCGTGGGTTTGTAGTCAGGCAGCGAGCGGTGGAACGCGAGCGGGCCGTCCGGCGGCGGCCCGAGATCCAGCGGCCCCGCGAGTGGGTTGGGAACGAGCCGTTCGATCATGCGGTGAGCGCGGCGGCGAGCGTCGCGTAGCCCACCGCGCCGGCGTTCAGCTCGTCGAGCTCGATGTGCTCGTCGACCCGGTGGGCGAGCGTCTCGTCGCCTGGCCCGTAGCGGATCGTGGTGATGCCGAGCGCCGCGGTCCCGCT
>JBKOYW010000419.1:0-8072 GCA_046744275.1 Actinomycetota bacterium | reverse complement strand
GTCTAGCCCCGTTACGCTTCCCGAGCGCCGCCAGGCCCTCGGTCGTCGTCGGCCTGAGCGGCAGGAGCTCGTCCGCGCCGGTGAGCGCGAACCGCCGGGCCACGGCACCGTCGGCGGGCGGCACCACGACAAGCCGGCCGGCGCTGGCGCGGACCTCTTCGGCGGCGCCGATCAGCGCCCGCAGGCCGCTGGAGTCGCAGAACTCGAGATTCGTGAGATCGAGCAGCAGGCGCTTCCGACCCGCGTCGCGCGCGGCGTCGACCCGCGCGCACAGCTCCACGGCCGAGTCGAGGCCCAGCTCCCCGGAGGCGCGCAGGATGTGGACGCCGTCGATGTCGCGCTCGGCGATGTCGAAGATCACGCCGATCGGCTACCCGATCCCGTCGACGGACACCGCGAGGTGTCTCCGAACGCACGGCCGCAGCGCGGCGGTCAGATGGCGACGCGGCGATGTTTGATCGAGCGGGCACGACGGGAGCCCTCGGGGACACCGTCAAAGGAGCCCGACGTGATTCTCCGCATCGATCGCATCGCAACCGAGCTGCCGCCGCCGTCGAGCCCCGACCCGGCCGGCGCCGCCGTCGTCCAGGAGCTGCTGGGCGGCAAGTTCGGCGAGATGTCGACGTTCATGAACTACACCTTCCAGTCGTTCAACTTCCGAGCACGCCAGCAGGCGCGGCCGTTCTTCGACCTGGTCTCGAACATCGCGGCGGAGGAGTTCGGTCACATCGAGCTCGTCGCCACGACGATCAACACGATGCTCACCGGTGCCGGCGAGCAGGGCGACCTGCCGGATCCGAAGAACGTGCTCAACCCCCAGCACTTCATCGCGGGCGGCGCCGCGGCGCTCGTCCAGGACTCCAACGGCAAGCCGTGGAACGGCGACTTCGTGACGTCGACCGGCGACCTCGTCGAGGACCTCACGCACAACTTCTTCCTCGAGACCGGAGCGCGGAACAACAAGCTCAAGGTCTACGAGATGGTCGATCACCCCGCCGCTCGGGCGCTGACGGGCTACCTGCTCGTGCGCGGCGGCGTACACCAGGTCGCGTACGCGCGGGCGGTCGAGAACCTGACCGGCGCCGACCTGATGAAGATGTTCCCCTCTCCGCGGATCCCGACCGACAAGATCCCCGAGTGCCGGCCGCACATCGAGCGGGGCGACCACCTGAGGCTCTATCGCTTCTCGCCGATCGACTACCTCGAGCTCGCTGCCGTCTTCAACGGTCCGCACCCGGAGACCGGCGAGGACCTCGTGGTCGTCGACGACGCGCCCGAGGGCGTGCCTCCCTTCGACCTGCCGGCGCAGGAGGGCGTGTTCGCTCCCGACTACGCGCCGGAGGAGATCGCCGAGATCGCTCGCAGGCTGCGCGAGGCCGCGGGCCTCTCGGATGAGCCGACCGGAGTCGTCGCCAACGACACCGACGGCGTCATCGGCAAGGTCAAGAACGCCGTCTCCTGATGGCCGCGCCGACGCGATCGTGTTCCGCCGCGTAGCCACCGTGCTAGGCCTCGACGACGATCGCCTGGCGATCTACCTCAACGACCACCTGGCCGGCGCGACCGCGGGCGTGAACCTCGCCCGCCGCGCGGCCGGGAACAACCGGTCGACCGACTACGGCGAGGAGCTCGAAGCGATCGCGAACGAGATCGAGGAGGACCGCGCGGCGCTCCTGGAGCTGATGGAGCGGCTGTCCGTGGGCGAGGATCGCCTGAAGGTCGCGCTCGCGTGGGGAGCCGAGAAGGCGGCTCGGCTGAAGCCGAACGGCCAGCTTCTCGGCTACTCGCCGCTCAGCCGGCTCGAGGAGCTCGAGGCGCTCGCGCTCGGCGTGACGGGCAAGCTCGGGCTGTGGGAGGCGCTGCGCCGCACGCACGGCTCGGATCCGCGGCTGCGCGACGTCGACCTCGAGGCGCTCGTCACCCGTGCGCGGTCGCAGCGCCGCACGCTCGAGCGGCTCCGCGCGAGCGCGGCGGACGAGGCGCTCGCCTGATGTCGTTTCCGGTTCCACGCCGGCCGGGAAGCAGATCCCCATGCGCGTAGTGGTGATCGGTGCGAGCGGCAACATCGGCACGAGCGTCCTCGAGGCGCTGAGCGGCGACGCCGAGGTCTCGTCGATCGTCGCCGTCGCGCGCCGCCCGGCCTCGGCCGCGGAGCCGAAGGTCGAGTGGCGTGCTCGCGACGTGACCCGGGACGACCTGCGCCGCGACCTGGCGGGCGCCGATGCCGTCGTGTGCCTGTCGTGGCTGATCCAGCCCTCGCGCGATCTCGACACCCTGCGGGCGACCAACGTCGACGGCAGCCGCCGGGTGTTCGAGGCCGCGAGCGACGCCGGCGTGCCCGCGCTCCTCTACTCGTCCTCGGTGGGCGCCTACTCGCCCGGCCCCAAGGACCGGGCGGTCGACGAGAGCTGGCCCACGGACGGGATCGCGAGCTCGTTCTACTCGCGCCACAAGGCGGAGGTCGAGCGCGTGCTGGACGACGTCGAGAGGCGAAGCCCGGCGATGCGCGTCGTCAGGATGCGCCCGGCACTGGTCTTCAAGCGCGAGGCGGCATCGGAGATCCGGCGCCTGTTCGTGGGGCCGCTGCTCCCGAGCCCGCTCCTCCGCCGCGCGCTCATCCCCGTCGTGCCGAGGTCCGACCGCCTGCGCTTCCAGGCGGTCCACTCGCTCGACGTCGGCGAGGCGTTCCGGCTCGCGCTGCACACGAACGCGCGCGGCGCGTTCAACCTGGCCGCGGAACCGGTCCTCGACGGCGAGGAGCTCGGCCGGCTGCTCAGCGCGCGCCCGCTCCGTGTGCACCCGGGCCTGCTTCGCACAGCCTCGGACTTCAGCTGGCGCCTACGGCTCCAGCCGTCGCCGCCTGGCTGGATCGATCTCGCCCTCGGCGTGCCGATCATGAGCGCCGCGCGGGCGCGCTCCGAGCTGGGATGGACGCCGCGCCACAGCGCGGGCGACGCGCTGCTCGAGCTCCTCGCCGGCATCCGCGACCGCGCGGGCGCCGGCACGCCGACGCTCGATCCGGCCGCCGGCGGGCCGCTTCGGGCCGGCGAGGTTCTCAGCGGCGTCGGAGCGCGAGAGCGCTGATGCACCGCTCGCTGTGGCTCGACACGACCGAGCCGCGCGCCGAGCATCCGCCGCTCGACGGCGAGCGGCGCGTGGACGTCGCCGTCGTGGGGGCCGGCATCACCGGTATCACCGCGGCGCTGCTGCTGGCGCGCTCGGGCCGCTCGGTCGCCGTGGTCGACCAGCACGTGGTGGGCGGAGGCACCACGGGGCACAGCACCGCGAAGGTCACGTCGCAGCACGGGATGACCTACGCGGTGCTGCGGTTGACCCATGGCCGCGGCGCGGCGCGCACGTACGCGCAGGCGATGGAGGCGGCGAAGGAGCGGATCGCCGACCTGGTCGGCGAGGGCATCGACTGCGGCTTCCGCCGCAAGGCGGCGTACCTGTACGCGAGCGCGGGCTGGCAGCGGAAGCTGATCGAGCGCGAGGCCGAGGCGGCCACCGAGGCCGGGCTGCCCGCGACGTTCGTCGAGACCGCTCCCCTCCCCTACGACGTGTACGGCGCCGTCCGGTTCGACGACCAGGCGGAGTTCGACTCCCGCGCCTACGTCCTCGGGCTGACGCGACTGCTGATCGACGCCGGCGGCACGGTGTACGAGCACACGCGTGCGCACCAGGTCCACGAGGGTGAGCCGTGCCGCGTCGAGACCGACCGGGGCGTGCTGATCGCCGACGACGTCGTGGTCGCGACGCTGATGCCGTTCCTCGACCGCGGCGGGTTCTTCGCGCGCGCGTACCCGCACCGCTCCTACGTCGTCACCGCTCGGATCGCCGGGCCGCCGCCGGACGGGATGTTCATCAACGCCGGCTCACCGACCCGCTCGCTGCGCTCGCACCCGTACCAGGGCGAGGAGCTCCTGCTGGTCGGCGGCGAGGGGCACCACGTCGGCTCGGGCAAGGCCGGGCCCGAGCGCTACGACGCGCTGATCGAGTTCGCGCGCCGCCACTGGGACGTGCGCTCGATCGAGCACCGCTGGTCCTCGCAGGACTACAGCCCCGACGACCACGTCCCGTACGCGGGTCGCCTCCATCTGCGATCTCGCCACGTCTACGTCGCCACCGGCCTGCGGAAGTGGGGGATCACGGCCGGCACCGCGGCAGCGGCGCTGATCTCCGACGCGATCCTCGGCCGCGAGAACGACTGGGCCGGGCTGTTCTCCTCGACCCGCATCAGGCCCCTGCAGGAGGCGCCGCGGTTCGCGCTCGAGAACACGAGGACCGGCATCCGGTTCTTCTCGGACCGGCTCAAGCACCGCGGCACGAGGGCGATCGACGAGCTGAGGCCGGGCGAGGGCGCGATCGTCTCCGCCGCCGGACGCAAGGTCGCCGGCTTCCGCGACGACGACGGAGCGCTGCACGCCGTGTCGAGCCGCTGCACCCACCTCGGCTGCCAGGTCGTCTGGAACCCCGCCGAGCGCACCTGGGACTGCCCGTGCCACGGCTCGCGGTTCGACGTCGACGGAGACGTCCTCAACGGCCCGGCGGTCAGGCCGCTCGAGCCGCGGTCGTCCGGTACTGCTGCGGGCTGACACCCCGGACGCGCTTGAACGCCGCGCTGAGCGCGAACGGCGAGCCATAGCCGACCTGGTCGGCGACGGAGGCGATCGTCGTGCCGGGCTGGCGCAGCAGGTCCGCCGCGAGCGCGATCCGCCAGCCAGTGAGAAAGCTCATGGGCGGCTCGCCGACGAGGTCGTGGAAGCGCCGGGCCAGCGCGGCGCGGGACACGCCCGTCTCGCGAGCCAGCTCGGCGACGGTCCAGGGTCGTGCGGGGTTGTGATGCAGCAGGCGCAGGGCGAGCCCGACCACCGGATCGCCGTACGCTTGGTACCACCCCGGCGCCGCGGCCTCGGGGCGTGAGAACCAGGCGCGCAGGACGGCGATCAGCAGGAGGTCGAGCAGCCGGTCGAGCACAGCCTCCTGGCCGGGCGCGTCCCTGACGATCTCGTCCGCCATCAGCGGGATGACGGGGAAGTCCCATTCGTCCTCGCGCAGCACGAGCGATCGCGGCAGCGCACGCAGCAGCCGTCCGCTGACCTCGCCGTGCAGCTCGTACGTCCCGGTCAGCATGATCGTCGCCCCGTCGGGCGCGTTACCCCATGTGCGGACGCCGAGGTCGCGCATGTTCTTGAGTTCCTCGCCGGCGGGCGTGGTGCAGTGCTGCCCCGGGTTGATGAGCACCTGTGGCGGTGTCGCCGGGTCGTCGGCGACTCTGTACGGATCCGGCCCGCGGACGATCGCGACGTCGCCGCGCTCCAGGGCCACCGGTTCGCCGTCGTCGTGCATGAGCCACGCCTGCCCGCGGACGATCGCGATGACGGTGAGCGGGGCCTCGTCCTGGATGCGCAGCGACCAGGGCGGGTTCATGCTCGAGCGGAGCAGGAACGCTTCGTGGGCCCTGGGTCCGTCGAGGAGGCCTGCCAGTGCGTCCATTCGCACACCGTAGACGATCGCGTATGAATTTGCGAGTTCCAGCCATGGACAGTCTCACGCTCGGCCGGTTGACTGTCCCTCATGAGCACCGACATCTCCCCCGGCCAGACGCTCGAGAACCCGGTCACCGGCGAGCGCTTCACCTTCACTCATACGGCGACGAGCACCGACGGCGAGCTGCTCGCGTTCGACCTCGCGCTCCGCGTCGGCGGCGCCGTACCGATCCCGCACGTGCACCCGATCCAGACCGAGCGCTTCGAGGTCGTCGAGGGAAGCGTGCGCTTCCGGACCGGCCTGCGCACCCGCGTGGCGGGACCGGGCGACGTCCTCGAGATCGCCCCGGGCGTGGTCCACTCGTTCGCCAACGTCGGCGACGAGGAGGCGCGGCTGCACGTCGAGGTCCGCCCCGCGCTTGCGATGGAGGAGATGCTGGCCGAGGTCGTCGCGATGGCCGAGGCCGGGCGGATGACGCGACGGGGCCTGCCGCGCAACCTGCGCGACCTCGCCGTGCTGGCGCGCAAGTATGACCAGGAGGCGCACGCGCCGTGGCTGAGCGTCGGCGTGCAGCGGCTGCTGCTGGCGCCGCTGCTGCTCTCCGCCCGCACGCCCCGCCCTGTCACGATCGGCGCCCCATGCTGAAAGTCCTCCAGGGCGCCGCCCTCATGGCGGCCACGATGTCGATGGGACTCATGGCCGGCGTGTTCGGCATCTACGCCAACGCGATCATGCCCGGCCTGCGGAAGACCGACGACCGCACGTTCGTCGGCGCGTTCCAGGCGATCGATCGGGCGATCATCAACCCGCTGTTCATGCTGTGGCTCTTCGGCGCGCTGGTGGTCGCCGGCGCGGCCGCGGCGCTCCATGCCGGCGAGGGATCCGTGCTGCCGTGGATCGCCGTCGCGTTCGTCCTCTACCTGGCCGTCGTCGTCATCACGTTGGTCGTCAACGTGCCGCTCAACGACGCGATCAAGGCGGCCGGCGACCCCGACGCCATCGACCTCGCCGCGGTCCGCGAGCGCTTCGACGAGGCGAGGTGGGTCGGCTGGAACGTCGTCCGCGCGATCCTCACCACGGTCGCACTCGGCTGCCTCGCCTGGGCCCTCGTGCAGTACGGGCGCACGGTGCTGGCGGGCTGATGACGACATCGTCTTAACAGTACCCCCCAGGGGTATGGTACGCTGACGGGAGAGATACACCTTGCCGTATCAGGAGTCTCCTGTGCCCCACCGGCTGTTCCTGCAGTTCAAGCACGAGGACCGCGTCCAGACCCTCGCCTTCACGCAGGAGGTGAGCTAGGCGTGGCCACGGAGCGCGTCGAGCTTCCGATCGAGGGCATGACCTGCGCATCGTGCGCGAACCGGATCGAGAGCAGGCTGAACAAGCTCGAGGGCGTCTCGGCCTCCGTCAACTACGCGACCGAGAAGGCGGCGGTCGAGTTCGACGCGGCGACGGTGGCGCCCGAGCAGCTCGTCGCCGCCGTCGAATCGGCCGGCTACCAGGCCGTCCTGCCTTCGGCCAAGCCGGCGCGCGTCGAGGAGGACGACGAGACCGCCCGGCTACGCCGGCGCCTGCTCGTCTCGCTCGCGTTGATGCTGCCGGTGCTCGCGATGTCGATGATCCCGCCGCTCCAGTTCGACAACTGGCAGTGGCTGTCGCTCACGCTGGCGTCGCCTGTGGTCGTCTGGGGGGCGTGGCCGTTCCATCGCGCCGCCTGGGCGAACCTCAAGCACGGCACCGCGACGATGGACACGCTGATCTCCGTCGGCGTGCTCGCCGCGTTCGGCTGGTCGCTCTACGCGCTGTTCATCGGCGACGCCGGGATGCCCGGCATGACAATGGGATTCGACTTCGTTCCCGAGCGTGGCGAAGGCGCTGACGAGATCTACCTCGAGGTCGCGAGCGCCGTGACCGTGTTCATCCTCGCGGGCCGCTACTACGAGGCGACTGCCAAGCGCCGCGCCGGCGCGGCCCTCACGGCGCTGCTCGAGCTCGGGGCCAAGGACGTCGCCGTCCCCGGCGATGACGGCAGCGAGCGACGGATCCCCGTCGAGGAGCTGAGCGTGGGCGACCGCTTCGTCGTACGCCCCGGCGAGAAGATCGCCACCGACGGCGTCGTCGAGGAGGGCACGAGCGCCGTCGACCAGTCGCTGCTGACCGGCGAGTCCGTCCCGGTGGAGAAGCAGCCCGGCGACGAGGTCGCCGGCGCGTCGGTCAACGCGGGCGGCCGCCTGATCGTGCGCGCGACCAAGGTCGGCGCCGACACGGCGCTCGCGCAGATCGCGCGGCTCGTGTCCGAGGCTCAGTCCGGCAAGGCGCCCGTGCAGCGGCTCGCGGACCGGGTCTCGGGCGTGTTCGTCCCGATCGTGATCGGCCTGGCCGTCGCGACGCTCGGGTTCTGGATCGGCGCCGGCGAGGACCTCGCCTTCGCGTTCACTGCGGCGGTCGCGGTGCTGATCATCGCGTGCCCGTGCGCGCTCGGGCTCGCGACGCCGACCGCCTTGATGGTGGGCACGGGCCGTGGCGCGCAGCTCGGGCTGCTGATCAAGGGGCCGGAGATCCTGGAGTCCACCCGCACG
>JBKOYW010000014.1:0-5979 GCA_046744275.1 Actinomycetota bacterium | reverse complement strand
GTCTCGTGGGCTCGGAGATGTGTATAAGAGACAGGTCGCTGGCGGGCCGCAGCGCTCCCGGGCGCAGCGCCACCGCGGTCTCCCTCGTCACGACGGTCGGCTACAGCGCGTTCGTGCTCGGCCCGCCGCTGGTCGGCCTTCTGGCCGGCGCCACGTCGCTGCGCACAGCGCTCGTCCCGGTCGTGGTCTCGACGGCGTCGATCGCGCTGCTGGCGCGTTACTCCGGCGTCACGTACGCGCCGGACAGCCCGCCGTCGACGAGGAAGGTCGACGCGTTGACGTAGCTCGACTCGTCGGAGGCGAGGAAGAGGGCGGCGTTGGCGATCTCGCGCGCTTCGGCGAAGCGGCCCATCGGCAGGTGCACGAGCCGCCGCGCCGCCTTCTCGGGGTCCTTGGCGAACAGCTCCTGCAGCAGCGGCGTGTTCACCGGCCCGGGGCAGAGCGCGTTCACGCGCACGCCCTGGCGCGCGAACTGGACGCCGAGCTCGCGCGAGAGCGCCAGCACCGCGCCCTTGGACGCCGTGTAGGAGACCTGCGACGTCGCGGCGCCCATCACCGCGACGAACGACGCCGTGTTGATCACCGAGCCCCCGCCGCCGTCCAGCAGGTGGGGGATGCCGTGCTTGCAGCACAGGAAGACCGACTTGGTGTTGACGTCCTGCACCCGCTGCCAGACCTCGAGCGACGTCTCGAGCACCGACCCGTCGTCGTTCGGCGAGATCCCGGCGTTGTTGAAGAGCACGTCGAGCTGCCCGAACTCGGCGCGCGCCCGCGCGTACATATCGCGCACCGCATCCTCGTCGGCGACGTCGCACCCGAGCGCGAGGTCCACCCCGGGCGAGTCGTCGCGCAGGTCGACCCCCACGACCCGCGCGCCCTCGGCCCGGAACAGCGCGGCCGTCTCGGCGCCGATGCCGCTGGCCGCGCCGGTGATCACGCACACCTTTCCGTCGAGTCGACTCATCCCGTGGCGTAGTAGACGGACTTGACCTCGGTGTAGTGGTCGAGCGCGTGCGGCCCGAGCTCACGGCCGTAGCCGGACTGCTTGAAGCCGCCGAACGGCGTCGACACGCGTACCGACGTGTTGGAGTTGATCGACAGGACGCCGGTCTCGATCGCCCGCGCCATCCGCAGCGCCTTGGCGCCGTCACGCGTCCAGACCGAGCCCGAGAGGCCGTAGATCGTGTCGTTCGCCAAGGCCACCGCCTCGGCCTCGTCGCGGAACGGGACGACCACCGCGACCGGCCCGAAGATCTCCTCGCGCACTGCGCGGGCGTCCCGATCGACCGGGCACAGGACGGTCGGCGGGAACCAGTAGCCGGGCCCGTCCGGTGCGTTGCCGCGGATCGCGACCGGCGCGTCATCGGGCACGAACGAGGCGACCGTCTCGCGTTGGCCGGCCGAGATCAGCGGGCCCATCTCGGTCGCCTCGTCGAGCGGGTCGCCGACCCGCAGCGCCTCCACCGCCTCCTCGAGCGCGTCCATGAACGAGTCGAGCGCGGCGCGCTCGACCAGGATCCGGGACCGCGCGCAGCAGTCCTGCCCGGCGTTGCCGAACATCGCGCTCGGCGCCGCCGCGGCGGCGGCCGCGATGTCGGCGTCGGCGAACACCACGTTGGCCGACTTGCCACCGAGCTCGAGCGTCACGCGCTTGATCGTCTGCGCGGCGCCGGCGGCGATCGTCCGCCCGACCTCGGTCGAGCCCGTGAAGGCAACCTTGGCCACGTATGGGTGCTCGACCAGCCGCGCGCCGGCCGTCGAGCCCGGTCCGACCACCACGTTCACCACGCCCTCGGGGATGCCCGCTTCCAAGGCGATCCGCTCGAACTCGAGCGCGGTCAGCGGCGTGAGCTCGGCGGGCTTGAGCACGACCGTGTTGCCCGCGGCCAGCGCGGGGGCGAGCTTCCACGAGGCGATCGTGAGCGGGAAGTTCCACGGCGTGATCAGCGCCACGACGCCGAGCGGCTCGCGGAACGTCATCGCCACGCCGCCCGGGACCGGGATCGTGTCCCCGAGCGCACGCTCCGGTGCGGCCGCGTAGTAGCGGAACGTGTCGGCGACCATGCCCATCTCGCCGCGCGCGTCCCCGATCGGCTTGCCGGCGTTGCGCGCCTCCAGCACGGCCAGCTCCTCGCGCCGCTCGGTCAGCGCGTCGGCGAGCGCGTGCAGGAGCCGCGCCCGGTCGGGCGGCGAGACCGCCCGCCAGGACGGGTACGCCGCCTTCGCCCGCGCGACGGCGGCGTCCGCCTCCTCGGCGCCGGCGCGAGGGAGCTCCGCCAGGACCTGCTCGGTCGCCGGCTCGAGGACGGTGAGCGTCAACCTACCCCGCCGGCGCCGGCTCCGGCGGTTCGGTCGGCTCCTCCTCGACGATGCCGGCCGCCTCGTCCCACTCGATCGTCCGCACCGGGCCGGTGAACGTGTTCTTCGCGCTGATGAGCCACCAGAGCCCGACGATGATGAACATGCCGCCGACCATCAGCGGGGCGTAGTTCACCGCCACCCAGTCGAAGTCGTCGCTGAAGTACACCGCGGCGGGCGTGAACGGCAGCGAGAAGATGATCACGCAGAGGGTCACCCAGACCACCGCGACCGTGCACATCCACTTGTACTTGCCGCCGAGCGTCCAGGAGCCCGGCTTGAACGAGTCGCCCGCCCGCAAGCGCAGGTAGACGGGCGTCACGTACGCGATGTAGAGGCCGATCACGGCGATCGAGACGACCGCGAAGAACGCGATCGGGATGCCGGTGTCCTCGACGTTCCACAGCGCCGGCAGCGTCATGATCAGCGCGAGGGCGCAGACGCCGATCACCGACCACAGCGGCACGTGCTTCTTGTCGAGCCGCGTCCACAGCCGCCAGCCCGGCACCGCCCGGTCGCGCGAGAAGGCATAGAAGGTGCGCGAGCAACTCGTCACGCAGGCCATACCGCAGAAGACCTGGCCGAGGAACGATATGAGGATCACCGTCTCCGCCCAGCCCTCGCTCATGGCGCTCGTGAAGACGGCCGGCGAGTAGCCGAACGCCTCGTCGATCGCCGTGATATCCGTCGCGGCGAACGTGATCGCCAGCAGCACGAACCAGCCGATGATCACCGAGTAGAAGACGGACCTCCAGATCCCCTGCGCGGCCGCCATCTCCGCCTCGTGCGTCTCCTCGGAGACGTGCGCGGAGGCGTCATAGCCGGTGACGGTGTACATCGTGAGCAGGAAGCCGAGCGGGAGCACGTACCACCAGAACATGCCGTCGCCGAAGCCCGAGTTGTTCGTCGTCTCGGTGAAGACGAAGTCGAAGCTCTGATGGCGGTCGGGGACGAAGACGAGGATCGCGATGATCACCGCGACGCCGGCGACGTGCCAGAACACGGAGATGTTGTTGAGCAGCGCGACGAGGTGCGACGAGTAGATGTTGATCAGCGCGTGGACGATCAGCAGCGCGACGAAGACCCAGAAGATGTCGCCGAGCGAGGCGCCGTCAGCGAAGTTGATGATGCCGAGGTCCAGGCCCCAGAGGTTGAACAGCGTCGAGCCGAACGTCGCCGCCGCGTAGTCGACCGAGGCGACCACCGCCACGAGGCCGATGACGTTGAACCAGCCTGTGAACCAAGCCCAGCCCGGACCGCCGAGCTTGGCCGCCCACCAGTAAGGGCCGCCCGCCGTGGGGTACGCCGAGACCAGCTCGGACATGCAGAAGGCGATGATGAGGATGAGTCCGCCGATGATCGGCCAGCCCCACGTGATCGCCACCGGGCCGCCGTTGTTCCACGCCTGCCCGTAGGTCGTGAAGCACCCCGCCAGGACCGAGATGATCGTGAACGAGATCGCGAAGTTGGAGAACGAGCTCCAGACGCGCGTCAGCTCCTGCTTGTACCCAAGCTCGGCGAGCTTCTGCTCGTCGCGGTCGACCGGATGCGTCATCCCTCACCCCTCGTCGGAAAAGGTCTGCTCCTCCTGCCAATCGCGACTGTATGGCCGCCCCCGGACGGAAGTCAAGCCGCAAGCCCGCTACAAGCGCTCGAACCCCCGGAAACGCTCCCAGTCGGTCACGGCCCGGTCGAACGCGTCGAGCTCGACCTGCGCGTAGTTGAGGTAGTGATCCACCACCTCCTGGCCGAACGCCTCGCGCACGACCTCGCTCGCGCCGAACAGGTCGCGCGCGTCGCGCAGCGTGGCCGGCACGCGCGGCTTGTCGGACGTGTAGGCATTGCCCTCATACGGCGGCTCGAGCTCGAGCCCTTCGTCCATCCCGTGCAGGCCGGCGGCGATGATCGCGCTGAGTGCCAGGTACGGGTTCACGTCCGCGCCGGGCAGCCGCAGCTCGAGCCGCTTGGACGCGTTGTGGCCAACCACGCGCAGTGAGCAGGTCCGGTTGTCGTTTCCCCAGGCGACCGCGGTCGGGGCGAACGAGCCCTCGACGAAGCGCTTGTAAGAGTTGACGTTCGGGCCGTAGAACAGCGTCAGCTCGGGCATGCACGCGAGCTGGCCGGCGAGGAACGAGTCGTCGAACCGCGGCGTGCCGTCGGCATCGCGGATCGACAGGTGGATGTGGCACGAGTTGCCCTCGCGCTCGTCGAACTTCGCCATGTAGGTGATCGCCTGGCCCTCCTGGTGCGCGATCTCCTTGGCGCCGGTCTTGTAGATCGAGTGGTGGTCGGCGGTCTGCAGCACCGGCCCATAGAGGAAGTTGATCTCGTGCTGACCGAAGTTGCACTCGCCCTTGGCGTTCTCGACCTTCATGCCGGCGCCGGCCATCGAGTTGCGGATGCGGCGCACGAGCGGCTCGACGCGGGCTGTCCCGATCATCGAGTAGTCGACGTTGTAGTAGTTCGCCGGCTCGAGGTCGCGGTACGCCTTGTTCCACGCCTCCTCGTAGGTGTTGCGGAAGATCATGAACTCCAGCTCGGTGCCGGCGTAGGCCTCGAGCCCGCGCTCGGCGAGGCGCTCGATCTGGCGGCGCAGGATCTGGCGCGGCGACGCGACGACCGGGCTGCCGTCGGACCACGCCAGGTCGGCGATCACGAGCGCGGTCCCCTCGTGCCACGGCACAGGCATCAGCGTGTCCATGTCCGGCTTCATCTCGAAGTCGCCGTAGCCGAGCTCCCACGACGACATCGTGTAGCCGCTGACCGTGTTCATGTCCACGTCGACGGCCAGCAGGTAGTTGCATCCCTCCGCGCCGTGGTGGACCACCGAGTCGAGGAAGAACTCGGCGGTCAGGCGCTTCCCCTGCAGTCGGCCCTGCATGTCGGTGAAGCCGAGCAGCACGGTATCGATCGCGCCGCGCCCCACCTCGTCCTTCAGCTCGTCGAGGTTCATGGCGCGTGAACGTATCCGGCTCACAGCTCGAGCGCCAACTTCACGAACCGCCGCCAGGCCTCGTGCTCGGCCTCGCGCCATGCGCCGTCGCGGCTCGGCTCGACCCGGCTCGTGACCGGCACGAGCTCCCCGATCTCCGCCACGGAGCCCAGCAGGCCGGCGCCGACCGCGGCGAGCGCCGCCGAGCCGGCGGCGGTGGCGTCGGCGAGGCCCTGCTCGACGGGGACGCCGATCGCGTCGGCCTGGAACTGGAGCAGCGCCGGCTCGTTCGTGAGCCCGCCGTCGACCCGCAGCGCCTCGACCGGCACCGACTCGCGCACCGCCGCGATCACGTCGGCGACGCGCCAGGCGATCCCCTCGAGCGCGGCGCGGGCGACCTGCGCCCGCTTCGTGCCCGCCGTCAGCCCGGCGATCGTGCCGCGCGCGTCCGGCCGCCACCACGGCGCGCCGACGCCGGTGATCCCGGGCAGAATGCGTACCCCGTCGGAGCCCTCGGCCTCGCGGGCCATCGCGCCGAGCGCGGCCGGGTCCTCGGCCAGGCCCAGCTCGCGGCATAGCCACTCGAGCATCTCGCCGGCCGCGAACACGCCTCCGTCGAGCGCGTATTCCTGACGCCCGCCGACCCGCCACGCGACGGTCGGCAGCAGGCCGCCCACCGGCTCCGGCAC
>JBKOYW010000128.1:0-13327 GCA_046744275.1 Actinomycetota bacterium | reverse complement strand
GTACAGCACGGCCGCGTTCGCCCACAGCACCTCGTTGCCGAGCCGGTCCGCGATCGCCATCGCGCGCTCGGCGGTCCGCAGGATCTCGGGCACGTCGTTGGCCCAGCATGCGGCGGTCGCCAGGCCGAGGTAGACGCTGGCGAGCGGGACGCCGTCGCCCTCCTCGCGGATCACCGCCTCGGCCGCCTCCAGCAGCTCGCGCCCGCGGTCGACATCGTGCACCGGGCCGTAGAAGGTGGTCAGGTTGCGTCCGATCCGGGAGCGCAGTCGGGCGGCGCGCCTGCGGTCGCCTGCGCGCTCGTGATGCGCAAGCGCCTCCTCGAGCTGCGCGGTCCCGCCCGCCATGTCGAAGTTCGCGGCGTATTTGAGGTCTCCGAGGCGCTCGAGCAGCGCCACGCGCTCCTCGCCGTCGGCCATCAGCTCGACAGCGGCGTCCCAGTGCGCGGCAGCGTCCTCCCAGGCGAGCTGCGCCGCCGCGAGCTCCCCCGCGCGCATCAGCCAGCGAAGCGCGACCTGCGGGTCGGCCGCCGCCCCTGCGAGGCCGTAGTGCAGCGCCAGCTCTGCGGCGTGCGCATCGGCGTCGCCCGCATGGACCCGCTCGATCGCCTCCGCCGCACGCAGGTGCAACCGCTGCTTGCGCGGCAGGCTCAGCTCCTCGTACAAGGTCTCGCGGACGAGCGCGTGCGAGAACGAGTACACGGGCCCGTCCGACTCCACGATCAGCTGCGCCGCCAGCGCGGCCTCCACGCACCGCAGCAGCTCGTCCTCGCGCTCCGGCTCCATCGCCCGTACGACTTCGTACTCCCACGTGCGACCGAGGACCGCCGCGGTCGCGAGGAGTGCGTCGCAGCCGGCGGGCAGGCGCGCGAGCCGGCGGCCGATCGTCTCCTTGACGCCCTCCGGGATCCCGACGCGGCGCTCGTAGCCGGCGCCCGATTCCGCGAGGTGACGCAGGACCTCCTCGGCGAAGAACGGGTTGCCCTCGGTCTCGCGATGGATCGTCTGCACGAAGCCCGCCGGTGCCTCGTGCCCGGCGATGCCGGCGACCAGAGCCGCGAAGTCGGTGCTCGTCAGCCCGGTCAGCGAGATGCGCTCCGCCAGCCCGCCGCGGCGCAGGTCCGCGAGCGTCTCGGCGAGCGGGTGTGTCCGGGACAGCTCGGTGTCGCGGTAGGTGCCGATGAGGAGCGCCGGCGGCGCGGTCGGCGCGCGCACGAGGTAGCGCACGAGCAGCAGCGTCGGGGGGTCGGCCCAGTGCAGGTCGTCGAGGATCGCGACGAGCGGGCGGCCCCGTGCCATCTTCGCCAGGCCGGCGGCGACGGCCTCGAACAGCTGGTGGCGCTGCATGCCGGGCGTGGCGTCGATGCCCGAGCCGAGCGCCTCGGCGAAGGGCTGATACGGGATCCCCATGTCCTCGTCGCAGCGCCCGAACAGGACGGCGGCTCCCTGCGCATGCGCCGCGCGTGCGAACTCCGCCGCGAGCCGCGTCTTGCCGATGCCGGGCTCGCCGCCGATCATCGCCACGCGCAGGCGCCCGACCCGGGCACGCTCCCAGAGCGACTGCAGCCGGTCGAGGTCGCCGTCGCGCCCGACGAACGTCGTGCGGTCGAAGCCGGCGAGCGCCGAGGGCAGGCCTCGCGCCGCGGGCGCCTCGGGCGGCGCCAGGTCACGGTCCTGGTTGAGGATGCGCAGGTGCAGCCGCTTCAGCGGCTCGGACGGCTCGATGCCCAGCTCGTCGTCGAGCGTCCGCCGGAACCGGTCGTAGGTGGCGAGCGCCTCGGCCTGCCGCCCGGCGCGATAGAGCGCCAGCATGAGCTGGCCGTGCAGGGCCTCGCGGAGCGGGTGGCGTGCGACGAGCGCGTCCAGCTCGCCGACCACGTCCGCGTGGCGACCCGCGGCGACGTCGGCCTCGATCCGGTTCTCGATGCAGACCAGGCGCAGCTCCTCGAGCCGCGCGCTCTCGACGCGCGCGAACGGCTCCGGGAACTCGACCAGCGCGGGCCCGCGCCACAGCGACAGGGCCTCGGTGAGGATCGCCGAGGCCCTCGCCGGATCGCCGGCCGCCAGTGCGGCGCGGCCCTCGTCGCGCAGGCGGACGAAGCGCGTGACGTCCACCGCCTCCGGGTCGATCTCCAGTGCGTAGCCGGGCGGCCGCGTGCGGAGGACGTCCGCGGGAAGCGCCTTGCGCAGCTGCGAGACATAGATCTGGATCATCTTCACCGCCGACTCGGGCACCTCGTCGCCCCACAGGTCGTCGACGAGCTGCGGGACCGAGACGGTTCGGCCCACGTCGAGCAGCAGGCGCGCCAGCAGCGCGCGGGGCTTGGGGCGGCCGAGCGCGAGTGGCGTCGTGCCGTCGAGTGCCTCGAGCGGGCCGAGGACGCGGAAATCCATGACCTGGCGCGCAACGCTACCAGCGGGTCGTTTGACGGGCGGGTCGGCGCGGTGAGACGATCGACCGGTGAGGGCTCGCTGGCTGCCCGTCGCGTTGTGGTTCGTCGGCATCGTCGCCGTGGTTGCGGGATACCTGCTGCTGTTCGACGGCCCGGTAGAGGTCACCTGGGGCGCGTTCCTCACGCGATCCGTCGGCGGGTCGTTCATCGCCTGCGGGCTGATCGCGTGGCAGCGCAGGCCGGACAGCCTCACCGGCCCGCTCATGGCGCTGACCGGCTTCCTGTTCCTGGGCGGCCAGCTGTTGAGCGAGACGACCTGGTCGGTCACGTTCACGCTCGGCGAGATCGTCGCGAACTGGTGGACGATCCCGTTCGCGGCGCTCGTGCTCGGGTTCCCCAGCGGCCGGATCTCGGAGCGGGCCGACTGGCTCATCGTCGGCGGCTTCGTGTTCGGTACGGGCTTCCTCCAGGTCGTCTGGCTGTTCTTCCTGCCGTTCCCGCCAGGCCCCGAGAACGTGATCCTGATCTCTGCCGACCCGGACGTCGCGGAGACGATCGACCGATACCAGAGCGCCTTCAACGCGACCATGGCGGTGGCGCTGGCCGGCGTCGGCGTCACGCGCTGGCTGCGCGCCGCGCCGCCGCTGCGGCGCCTGCTGCTGCCTACGCTCGCCGGCGGCCTGGCCGCCGCGATCATCGCCGTGCAGGTCTACTACCGCGTCTTCACCGGCGAGTTCGTACGCGCGAGCCAGGAGGTCACGGCGATCGTCCTCGTCGCGGTGCCGCTCGCGTTCCTGTTCGGGATGCTGCGGGCGCAGCTCGCGCGCGCCGGGATGGCCGACCTGGTCGTCGCTCTCCAGCAGGCGCCGGACGTCAAGCGGCTCGGCGACCTGCTGGTGAGGGCGCTCCGCGATCCCTCGCTCGAGCTCGTCTACTGGCTGCCGGGCTTCGAGTGCTACGTCGACGCCGACGGCAAGCCCGTCGACCTGCCGGTCGAGGGCTCGGGCCGGGCGGCGACGACGGTCTCGCACGACGGAACGCCGGTGGCGGCGCTCGTGCACGACGCCGCCCTCGCCTATGAGCCGGAACTGCTCGAGGTGGTCTGCGCGGCCGTCGACGTCGCGCTCGAGCGCGAGCGGCTCCAGGCTGAGCTCGAGTCGCGCGTGGCGGAGCTCGCCGGCTCTCGCGCGCGTCTCGTCGAGGCGGGGGACGAGGCGCGCCGGCGCATCGAACGCGATCTCCACGACGGCGCGCAGCAGCGCCTCGTCTCGCTCGCGATCGCACTGCGGATGACCGAGGACCGCATCCGCGACGACCCGGACGTGGCCGCCGGGCTGCTCGCCGCGGCCCGCCAGGAGGTGTCGGAGTCGCTCGAGGAGCTGCGCGAGCTGGCGCGCGGCATCCATCCCGCGGTGCTCGACCGCGGGCTGGAGCCGGCCCTCGAATCGCTGGCCATGCGGTCACGCACGCCGGTGACGCTCTCGGTCGACCTCGACGAGCGACTGCCCAGCGCGGTCGAGCTCGCCGCGTACTTCGTGGCGTCCGAGGCGCTCGCGAACGTCGGCAAATACGCGGAGGCTTCGCGGGTGGAGATCCGGGTGGGGCGCGACGAACGGGTCGCGGTGATCGAGATCTCCGACGACGGGATCGGCGGCGCCGACGCCTCTCAAGGTTCGGGGCTGCGCGGGCTCGTAGACCGGGTGGAGGCGGTCGGCGGGCGGCTGCGCGTGGACAGCCCGGTCGGCGCCGGGACGCTGCTGCGGGCCGAGATGCCGTGCGGCGCAGGGCAGGTGGCGGCGAACCGCTGATCGGAACCGGCGCACCGAGGCGCAGAACTTCTGCAAGACCACCGAGCGCGCCGCGATCTACCGCTCGCCGGAGGGCCGGCTGCTGCTGCGCCAGGTCGGCATCCGCAACGCCGCCGCGTCGCTGCAGGCGCAGCTCGCTGACCCCGAGCGGAGCTTCTCGGCGAACCTCTGCGCCCGCGGGGAGGACGGCTGCGCGTAGCCGGCCGAGGTCACGGGAGCGAAGTGCGGCGCGATCGACGGGCCGGTGATCCACCCGAGGTAGTAGGGGAAGAGGTCCGCCGGCGGGCGCCGGCGGGCGAGCACGTCGTCGAGCACGGAGTGGTCCTCGAGCAGGTTCTCGCGCCGGTCGATCGACCACATCTTCCAGCCCGGGAGGCGGTCGAGGATGTCGGCCGCCACCGGCCGGAAGTACGCCGCGCCTGCCGACGTTCCCGGCACGAGGACCAGCACGTTGCGGGCGCGCCGCGGGCCCTGCTCGATCACGCGGACGCGGTCGTATCTCGCCGGCCCTGGGCCGTCTGCGCCGCGCACGTCGAACACGCGGTCGGCGGAGGCGGTCGGCACGATGGCCAGCGCGAAGGCCATCATCGACAATAGGGCAGGCCAGACGCGTCGGATGAGACCTCCTGTTACAGAACGGCTCGATGTTACATCGGGTGAAACGCGCCCGACCGCCCTCGACGCCTTCCTGCGCGCCCGCAAGCGGTTCCTCGCGTGCGAGCGCATCGACATGAGCTCCCTCGCGCAGGAGCTCGGCGTGAGCCGGGTGACCCTGTATCGCTGGGTCGGCTCGCGCGACGCCCTGCTCGTCGAGGTCATCTGGTCGCTCGCGCGGCGCACGCTCGACAACATCGAGGCCGAGGTGGACGCGGCCGGTCCCGAGCGGCTCGTCCGGATCATCACGCGCTTCCTCGACGACGTCATCACCAACCCCGGGATGAAGCGCTGGCTGAGCGAGGAGGGAGAGTCGGCGATGCGGCTGCTCACCCGCCACGAGACCGGCTTCCAGCCGCGCCTGATCGACGCCATGCACGACCTGCTGCTCGAGGAGACCGAGGCCGGGCGGCTCGAGCTGCCGGTCGACCTGCGCGAGGTCGCCTACGTGATCGTGCGCCTGATCGAGTCCTACACCTACCTCGACCTGATCACCGGCGAGCGGCCGGACGCCCGCCGCGCGGAGCCGATCCTGCGCCTGCTGCTCCGCGCCTGACGCTCGACCGAGTCGCCGATCAGCCACAGCATCGGCGGCCACAGGCCGACGAACAGCGCGCGCCGCTCGGCGTTCCCGCGCTCGTCCTGATCCACGGTCTTGGCCCGGATCCAGAGACCGATGCAGAGCCCGATCGAGCCCAGCGAGACCACTTGGGCGTGCCAGCCACGCAGGCCGAGCCGATGGAGCGTGCCGGGGACCATGGCGCAGGACTTACCCGGCCGCGGGTGGGTAGAACGCGCGGATGCCCCGGCCCGTCTCACGGTCGCGCCGCCTCGCCACCGCCGCCCGCTGGCCGGTCGGCGTCGCGCTCACCTCGTGGCGCTACATGTGGCGTACCACGCCGATGCACCGGAGCGAGGAGCCGGGCGATCCGGAGCGAGATGCGCCGCCGCCGCTGCCGGTGGAGCTCGAGCGGGACGAGCTCCAGGACGTCGGAGTTGGCGCAGGACCGCTCTTCCACCGCCGCTACAGCGCCAAGATCCGCGACACCACGTGGTCGCCGGAGCAGCTGCTGGGGCGTGTCGCCGGCGAGCCCGATCGCGTGGCGCCGACCGAGCTGGCCAGCTTCCAGAAGGTGCGCGGGCCCGCGGGGGTCATGTGCCTCAACGACGAGTACGTCGTCCGGATGCCGGCGCCCTGGGACGGTCCGGTGCGCGTCGCCGACGTGACGCCGACCTCATTCCGGCTGGTGACGCTCGCCGGTCACCTGGAGGCCGGGCAGATCGAGTTCCGGGCCGAGCGCGAAGGGGATCTGCTGCGGTTCACGATCGAGTCCTGGGCGCGCAACGGGGACCGGGTCGCCGAGCTGCTCTACGACCGCCTGCGCATGGCCAAGGAAGTCCAGCTGCACATCTGGACCTCGCTGCTCGAGCGCGTGGCCGAGTTGTCGGGCGGCAGGCTGACGGGCGGGATCGAGATCCGGACGCGGCGGCTCGAGTACGAGCTGGCGGCGCTCCGGGACCGTCAGCTCAACTTCGATCCGGCCCGGCTGCCCGAGCTCGTCCGCGAGGGTGGGTGGCGGGTGGACGACCTGCGGCAGCCGCTGCCGCCCGAGCCGCCCGGCGAGCCGGTCGCCGGAGGCACGTGGGAGCACACGCGCGGGCTGATGGACGCCTACCAGGTGGCCGATCCGGCGCTCGTGCGCGCGACCTACGACGACGACGCGCCGTTCGAGGGCCGCGACATGCTGCTCACGCTGTCCTACCACGGCCTGCGCTTCCACTGCGGCGTGCGGGTCGGCGAGGTCTACGAGGACGACCGCGAGGAGGACGGCCGCACGGCGCGCATCTACGGCTGGAAGTACCGCACGCTCGAGGGCCACTTCGAGCAGGGCGAGATGGCGTACGAGGTCTGGAAGTGGCGCGACTCCGGGGAGGTGGAGTTCCACATCCACGCGGTCTCCCGTCCTGCGGCCTCCGGCCCGACACTCCTGCGTCTCGGCTTCCGGTTGTTCGGGCGCCGCCCGCAGCTGCGCTTCTACCGCCGCGCCTGCGAGCGGATGGCCGAGCTCGTCGCGGAGCGCTAGAGCGCGGCGGAGAGGACCTCGCGCGCGATGGGCGCAGCCGCGGTGCCGCCGAAGCCGGCGCCGACGAGCATGACCGCCACCGCAACGCGCGGCTGCTCGGCGGGCGCGAACGCGACGAACCAGGCGTTCGCGTCCTTGGGGTCGGTCGAGTTGGGGACCAGCTCGGCCGTGCCGGTCTTGCCGGCGACCGCGACGCCCGGGAGCGCGGCCGCGGTGCCGGTCCCGTACTGGACGACGCCGATCATCATCGAGCGGACCTCGCGGGCGGCGCGGCCGGAGACGGCGCGGCGGCGATGGATGTCCTGCAGGGTGGTCACGCGCGGCTGCGCGCGCCGCCCGCCGTTGGCGATCGTCGCGCCGACGCTCGCCATCGCCAGCGGCGTCGCGAGGTCGCGGTCCTGGCCGATCGCCGCGGCGCCGACCGCGAGGTCGTCCTTAAGGTCGCGGGAGATCGTGCTCGGCTTCGCGTTCGGGATCCGCGGCCGCTCGCCGAACCCGAACGCCTCCGCGGCGGCCACCAGGCGCCGGGCGCCGAGCTTCGCGCCCAGCGGCGCGAACACCGAGTTGCACGAGTGTGCGAACGAGTTCACCAGGGTGCCGCCGCAGGACTCGCCGCCGGCGTTGCGCAGCGTCACGCCCTCGAGCGTCGCCGCCGTGCTGACGGGATACGTGGTCGAAGGCTTCGCGACGCCCTTGTCGAGTGCCGCGGCTGCGGTGATGATCTTGAACACCGACCCCGGCGGCTGGGGGGCCGAGACGGCCAGGCCGGCGAGCGCGCGAACGGCGCCGTCACGGGGCCGGATGACGGCGACGCCGCCGAGCCTGTCGCCCAGCGCCGCGTTGGCGGCGCTGGTCAGGCCGGGCTCGATCGTGGTCCGCACCGGCCGGCCGCGGACCGCGCGCGTGCGCGCGATCACCCGGCTGCCGAACAGGAGCCGAGCCGAGGCGTGGCCCGACAGCCGGTCGTCGTACATGCGCTCGAGGCCGTCCTTCAGCGCGCTCGAGTCGAGCGGCGCGCCGTTGGCGGAGAGCACCAGCCCGCGCTGCGGGCTGCGGCCGGAGCGCCGGACGACGGCCTCGTCGCGCCGCAGGCCGGGCAGCCGGAGCGAGAAGTCCCAGTCGACGCCCGCCTCGTCGCCGCGACCGGACACCGGCAGCGCGATCGTGCCGCGCAGGACGCCGAAGATGTCGGTCCGCACGGTCACCGGCACCGCCACGCGGCCGTCGCGCTCGGGTCCGATCCGGCCGATCTCGACCTTGCGCACACCCGCCTCCCGGTCGGCGTTGCGGTAGGCCGCGACGAACCGGCGCTCGGGGGTGGAGGCGCGCGCCCCAGGGGTCAGCTCGCGCCACATCGCGGCGTGGTCGCCGCGCGACCACGCCGCCGCGAACTGCTCGGCCGCCTCGCGCCGCGCGTCGCCGGCCTCTTCCTGGGCGCGCCACAGGTACACGCCCCCGCCTATCGCCGCGAGGATCGCGAGGCCGACGAGCCAGCGGCCGATCCGCGGCCGCCGCCTGCGACGCCGCGCGGGGCTGTCGAGCAGCACCGATCCGGCCCTGCGCCCGGGCGTGGCGTAGCGGGACCGGCGGCGAGCCATCGCCCCTTGTTCTAGCGACTCACGACATCTCCTCGGGCGTGGCGTCGTGCTTCCAGTAGCCGAGCGCCTGCATCGCGCGAGCGGGTTGCGCGTCAGCGCCTGCATCAGCGCGCCGGCGAGGCCGAGCGCGACCCCCACGGACAGCCCGACGAGCGTGCGCGGCACCCGCAGCTCGCGCACGATCGCCGCGGACTCCGAGCCGTCGTCGTGCAGCAGCCCGTTGGCCACGTCGCCGAGCGGGATCCCCTTGGCGCCGACGGCGATGCTGAGCACGCACACGGCAAGGAGGGCGGCGGTGGCGAGCGGGAGTCCGGTGGCGCGCGGCACGGAATTAGGGAACCCTAACTCGTTCGCGTCCGACAAGCTCCGATGCCATGCCCGACCCCGCGCGCCCCGACGAGCCCGCGTCCACCGTCGACGCCGCGCGCGCCCTCCGCGGCCTACGGGAGCTGGCCCGCCTCACCTCCGACGACGCGGGCGCGCAGCGCGTCGCGTGGACCGACACCTGGGTCGTCGCGCGCGAGTGGCTGCGCGGCGAGCTCGACGCCATCCCCGGCGTGGCCGTCGACACCGACCCGGCGGGCAACACGTGGGCGACGCTGCCCGGCGAGTCCGAGCGCTTCGTGATCGTCGGCAGCCACCTGGACTCGGTGCCGGACGGAGGCTGGCTGGACGGCGCGCTCGGCGTTATCGCCGGCCTCGAGGTGCTGCGCGCGCTCGCCGGTGAGCCCCGCCCGATCACGCTCAAGCTCGTCGACTGGGCCGACGAGGAGGGCGCGCGCTTCGGCCGCAGCCTGCTCGGCTCGAGCGCCTGCGCCGGCACGCTGAACCCGGACACCGTTCGCGGGCTGACCGACCGCGACGGCGTGACGCTGGCCGACGCGCTCGCCGCCCACGGCGTCGACCTCGACAGCGCCGGCGAGGCGCGGGAGCGGCTCGAAGGCGCCGCCGCCTACCTCGAGCTGCACATCGAGCAGGGGCCGGTGCTGGAGCGGCTCGACCTTCCGCTCGGCGTCGTGATCGGGACCTTCGGCGTCCAGCGCCACCGCGTTCGCTTCACGGGCGCGCATGCGCACGCGGGCGCGTCGCCGATGGACGCCCGGCGCGACGCGTTCGTAGCCGCGGCGCGCAGCGCGGTCGCGTTCCGCGACGACGCAGCCCGGCGCGACGACGTGCGCGCCACGACCGGCGCCGACCACGTCTCACCCGGCATCCCGACCGCGTTCAACGGCGCCTGCGAGCTGACGCTCGACCAGCGCGCGCTCGACGCCGGTGTGCTGGCCGAGATGCTCGCGGACGCTCGCGCCGAGGCCGCACGGCTGGCCGCCGAGGAGGGCTGCGAGGTCGCGTGGGAGCACGTGTGGGAGATCGAGCCGATCCGGTTTGACGCCGGGCTGATCGCGCTCGCCGAGAACGTCGTGACCGGCGTGGCCGGCGCGTCCCACCGCCTGCCGAGCGGGCCGCTGCACGACGCCGCCGAGATGGCGCGCGTGATGCCCACCGTGATGCTCTTCGTCCGCAGCCTCGGCGGCGTCAGCCACACGAAGGCCGAGGACAGTCTCGGGCCCGACATCGAGCTCGGCGTGCGCGCCCTCTACGAGCTGGCGCGTCGCACCTCGGCTTGAACCCAGCCGTCGCAAGGTGCGTATCGCCACGCATGGTCGGACGCCTGCTCGCGGTCGCGGCCGCTCTCGTGGGTGTCGCCTCGCTGCCCGCGCTCGCCGCCGACGACGCGACGGTCACCGCGCGCGACTTCGCGTTCGAGCCTGCGACGGTCGAGATCGCCGCCGGCCAGAGCATCACGCTCGACAACGCCCAGGGCATGCACAACTTCGTGTTCGCCGACGAGTCGCTGCCCACGAACCCGACCCCCGACAACGCGCCGGTGTGGGACACGCCGCTGCGCAAGACCTTCCCGACGGCCGGCTCCTACGCCTTCCACTGCGGCGCACATCCCGACATGACCGGGACCGTGAACGTCGTCGCGCCGACCCCGACCCCGACGCCCACGCCGACCCCCTCGCCGCAGCCGGGCGGCGCGCCGCCGCTCGAGATCCGCACGCTGAAGATGGCCCGAGGCCCGTTCTGCACGGGCTGCCGGAAGCCGGGCGCGCGGTTGCGGATCGACCTCTCGGCCGCCGCCCACGTGCGCGGGACGGTCAAGCGCGCCGGCCGGCGCGCGCGACCGCTCGACCTCGGCACGATCGCGGCCGGCCCGCGTACCGTCCGCTTCGGCCGCAAGCTGGCCGCCGGTCGCTACACGCTGCGGCTGCGGGTGGGCGACCTCGCGCCGCGGGTGCTCCACTTCAGGATCCGCGCCGTGCGCTAACTTCGCGCCGGGATGACGATCCCGTTCGCCCACGATCAGCCCGCGGTGCGGATCGTGTTCGGCGCCGGCGCCTTCGAGCGGCTCGCGGACGAGCTCGAGGACCGGCGGTGGCTGGTCGTGCACGGCGGCTCGCAGGAGGCGGCCGCCCGCCGGCTGGGCGAGCGCCTCGGCGAGCGCTGCGCGGGAACGTTCGGCGAGGCGCGGCGGCACGTGCCCGCTGAGCTCGCCGACCGCGCGCGGGCGCACTTCGCCGAGCTCGGCGCCGACGGCCTCGTGGCCATCGGCGGCGGCTCCGTGATCGGCCTCGCGAAGGCGATCGCGCTGACCGCGCAGGTCCCGATCGTCGCGGTGCCGACCACGTACTCGGGCTCGGAGATGACCGCGATCTACGGCCTCATGGCCGACGGGCGCAAGCACACCGGGCGCGACGAGGCGGTCCGGCCGCGCGTCGTCGTCTACGACCCCGACCTCAGCCGCGACCTCCCGCCCGAGATCGCCGCGCCGAGCGCGATGAACGCGCTCGCGCACTGCGTCGACGCGCTGTGGGCGCCGGGTGCGACGCCGATCACAACCCTGCTCGCCGAGGAGGGCGCGCGGGCGCTGCGCGAGGGCCTCGACGCGATGGACCGCGAGCAGCTGCTGTACGGCGCGGCGCTGGCCGGCTGGGCGCTCGGGGTCGCCGGCACCGCACTGCACCACCGCATCTGCCACATCCTGGGCGGCGCGTACGACCTGCCACACGCCGAGACGCACTCGGCCGTGCTCCCGCATGTCACCGCGCTCAACGCGCCGGCGGTGCCGGACGCCGCAGCCCGCCTCGCCGCCGCGCTCGGCGGCGACGACCCGGCCGCCGCGATCTTCGATCTCGCCCAGCGCTCCGGCTCGCCGACCGCGCTGCGCGACCTGGGGCTGCGCGAGAGCGACCTGGAGGCGGTCGTCTCCGCGGTCGTCGACGAGGCCGCAGGCAACCCCGTGCCGGTCGACGAGACGACGGCGGCCGCGCTGCTGCACCGCGCCTGGGCAGGCGATCGACCGAGTGGCGATTCGTGAACGGCCCGATTCCGACCGGCGGGCGATGGGAGTTCCGCCGGCCGACTGACAATCTGTCGACAGCGAGTGGGAACGGCGGCGCGCATATCGCATCTCTCCTCCTGCGAACCTGCGTCGTCACCCGCTCGCGGATCTCGTAGCACTCGGGTCGGTGCCGGCAAGGACGAGGGGACCCCCATGCCGGCGCCGGCCCGTTGCTGCCTCGAGCGTGCCGGGTAGCCCCGAGGTATGGCCACACAGAAGCAGCGCGCGGCGGCGCGGAGCAACGTCAAGAAGGCGCAGGCCGGCGCGAAGAGCAAGCAGACGCTGAAGAAACTCCCGAGCAAGACCCGCACGGCGCTCGGCGTGGAGGCCAACAAGGTCCGCCGCGGCGAGGAGCCGACCCGCAAGGAGCTCGAGGCACAGGCTCGCCGGCTGAACATCTCCGGCCGGTCGAAGATGGGCAAGGCCGAGCTCAAGCGGGCGGTCAGCCGCGCGAAGGGCTGACCGCCTCGCTCACACGCCGCCGAGGCGCGCCGGGAACGCGCCGTACGGCGCGAGCGCCGCGTCGACCAGCGCGAGCTGCGCCTCGATCGCGGCCGCCGACGCCGTGTCGGTCGGCGTCCCGGCCGCGTGCGTGAAGTAGCCGCGCTCGAGCGTCTCGAGCGCGCCGCTGGCGTGGCGCAGCTCGACGGAGGCGAGCGGCGAGCCCGAACCGGGACCCGCGACCGCGACGAGGTCGTCGATCGCCTCCGCCGGCAGCGTGCCGACCAGGCCGTCGTCGGCGAGCCGCGCCACGGGTTCCTCCGGCTCCATGTGCAGGTGTCCGAGCGCGGACGGCGGCACGATCGTGAACGTGTCGAGCTCGGGGCGCAGCTCGCGCAGCGGGCGGATCAGCTCGGCGCCCTCGGCATCCGTGCCGAGGTGTGCGGCCTCCATGACCACCAGCGAGCGGCCGCGGACCAGCTCCGCGACCTCGGGGCCGTCGCCGAACTGCATCAGCCGCCCGACCGAAGTGATCTCGGGCGGCGCCTCCTCGGTCCACTCGCGCCAGGCGTTCAGCACCTCGGCGGCGCGGTCGAACGAGAAGAAGAGGGCGCCCGCGTAGAGGTCGTCCGCGGGGTGGAGCGCGATCTCGAGTGCGGTGACCACGCCGCCGCCGCGCAGCGCCCGCCGCAGCGCGGCGTCGTCGTCGCTCCCCGCGCGGGCGAGCTCGCCGTCACCAGTCACGAGCTCGACCGCGGTCACGCTTGCGGCCGCCAGGCCGTGGCGGCGGGCCAGCCAGCCCATCCCGTCGCCGATTACGGTGCCGACGACGCTCGCGCCGCGCGCGAAGCCCGCCGCCGGCGCCAGCCCGAGGAACGAGGCCGGTTGGCCACGTCCGCCCACCGCGCTCCCGCGCGGATGCGCGCCCGGTGCGCGCGGGCGTCGATCT
>JBKOYW010000173.1:0-12864 GCA_046744275.1 Actinomycetota bacterium | reverse complement strand
GTGTCGAAGGCGCGCGGCACGGCCGAGGCCACGGCGGAGATGCGGCGCGGCGGCTCGGTCAGGTGCGCCCACAGGCGCGCCTCGTCCGAGTCGCGCGGGAACGGGACCTCGCCGGTCAGCAGGAAGAAGAGCACGCAGCCGAGCGCGTACACGTCCGCGCGCGCGTCGACCTGGCCGCCGCGGATCTGCTCCGGGGCGACGTAGTCGAGCGTGCCGACCCACTGGCCGGATCCGGTGGGGCCGCCGGAGATCGAGCGCAGGAGCCGGGTGAGCCCGAAGTCGGACAGGTAGGCGTGATCGCCGGCGGCGAGCAGCACGTTGGCGGGCTTGACGTCGCGATGCACGAGGCCGGCCGCGTGCGCGGCGTCGAGCGCGTCGCCGACCTGAGCAACGATCCTGGCGGCGCGGGCGGGCGCGATCGGTCCGGCACGGTGCACGAGGCTGCGCGCGTCGTCGCCGGCGACGTACTGCATGACGAGGTACGGCACCCCGTCCTCCTCGCCCGCGGCATGGATCGGGATCACGTGCGGATGGTCGATCGACGCCGCGAGCCGCGACTCCTGCACGAACCGGCTCCGCGCTGCATCGTCGTCCAGCAGCTCTGCGGCGATCACCTTCACGGCGACGGTGCGATCGAGGTCCAGCTGAGTGGCGCGGTAGACGACGCCCATGCCGCCCCGCCCGATGACCGCTTCGATGCGAAGGCCGGCGAGGACCGTACCCTCGATCTCGCTCGCCAGGACGTGCATGTCAACCGAAACGGACGGCGGGGCCCGACGTCGCGCGGTTCCGAGCGGGGGACCAGGGAATCGAACCCCGACCTGCGGTTTTGGAGACCGCCATCCTGACCGTTGGACCAGTCCCCCGGATGTGCCGCGGAAACGCGATTGTAGACGCCGTTCCGTCCGGTGACCCATCGAGCATATGTTCGATGGAAGGCTGTTGGCGACCCGAAGATGAGCCTTCGTATAGCCATCTCCTCGGGCTGTACCTGGGCGATGGATGCCTGTCCGAGGCACCTCGGACCGTCCAACTGATCATCACGTGCGATCAGCGCTACCCAGCCATCGTCGATGACTCCCGCGCCTCGGTATTGGCGACTGGCCTCCCGCGACGGGTCCACATCTATCCGGCGTCGAAGGGTGCCTGCGTCCGCGTCGTCGGCTCGAGCAAACGCTGGCCCGAGGCGTTTCCGCAGCATGGCCCCGGCCGCAAGCACGAGCGGAAGATCGAGCTCGCGGACTGGCAGCGCGAGATCGTGGACCGGTTCCCGCGCGAGTTCCTGCGCGGCCTGCTTCACTCGGACGGCTGCCGGACGGTCAACCGCTTCACGACCGTGCTGCCGAGCGGGCGGGTCGCGGAGTACGCGTATCCGCGCTGGTTCTTCTCGAACCGGTCCGCGGACATTCGCGGACTCTTCTGCGAGTACTGCGAGCGGCTCGGGATCCGCTGGACGCAGTCGAACCCGCGCAACATCTCGATCTCACATCGCGCGAGCGTCGCGCTGGTCGACTCGTTCGTGCCGGTGAAGTCATGATCGAGCCGGATGAGTCCTGGCGGTCGAGCGCGGCTGGTAGCCGTCGGCGCCGATGGTGCGCGTGGTGGCTGGGCGGTCGCGTGCCTGTACGCGGACTCGCCTCGGCGGGCCGCCGCGACGGTCTGGGAGACGCGGCTGCTGCTGATCGGAGACGTCGGGGAGATCGCGCGCCTGCGTGCGGCGAGCTCGGCGCCGGTCGCGATCGACATGCCGATCGGGCTGCTCGACTCGGTCGGCTTCCGGCCGTGCGACGTGGCCGCGCGCCGCCTGCTCGGGCGGCGCGCGCGCCCGGTCTTTGCTCCTCCGGCCCGGTACCAGCTCGCGGTCGCCGGCGACTACGCCGCGATCCGTGCGCTCATCGCGGACGAGCGGCGGCACAACCCGGCCGCCAAGGGTCTGAGCGCGCAGTCCGCCGGCATCGCCCGCAAGATCCGGGAGGTCGACGAGTGGGTCCACGCGCACCCTGACAGCGAGCGGTGGCTGTTCGAGTGCCATCCCGAGCTGAGCTTCATCGCGCTCAACGGCGGGGCGCCGCTCGCCGCGGACAAGCGGTCGCCGGCCGGCGCGCGCGAGCGGCTACGGCTCGTGCGCGCCGCGTTCCCGGACGCCGAGGAGCAACTCGCGACCGCGCGCCTGCCGGTCACGAGGGCCGGGCGGACGGACTGGCTCGACGCGTACGCCACGCTCTACTCCGCGGTCGCGATCGCGTGCGGCGAGCACGTCGAGCTCGGCGGCGGCGCGCGCGACGCCGAGGGCCTACCGATGCGGATCGTGCACGCGCCGACCGGTGCCCACGACACGCCGCCTGAACGCGACTCGACTGTTCCTTAGTCCTCGCCCAGCACCTTCAGGCCGTACTTGCTCTGGAGCTCGGGCACCCACTCCGGGTGCACGAAGTGGTGGTCGTATTCGCGCGCCAGCTCGGCGCGCCTCTCGACGAACTCCTCTGGCGGACAGCTCGCGGCCAGCTCGCCGAGCTCGGCGAAGAAGTTCTCGAAGCCGGCCGGCCAGATGATCTCGATCAGCCGCGCCGGCTCGGGACCCGCGTTCCAGAACGTATGCGGGATGTTGCGCGGCTTGAAGACGTAGCTGCCGGGCCCCGCCACGTAGTCGCGGTCGCCGATTCGCACCCCGACCTCGCCGCTGAGAACGTACGAGAGCTCGTCCTCTCGGTAGTGGATGTGCGGCGGGATGAGCCGCCCCGGGTCAAGCGGGTGCTCGACGATCGAGAACGCTCCCCCGGTCATCTCGGCGGGGACCTTGAAGTCGACGCCGACACCGCCGAGCCAAGCCGACTTGCCCTCGCCTGCCTCAACGACGACCTTCACTTCAGTAGCCATGCAGCCTCCTGGTTTCATGCAACAGGGTTGTTGCTTGATCTAGTATCGTTGCGGCATGACCCGAGGATCAAGGTTCGCGTAACATGCCTGTTGCACGAAATGCCGTGCGCCCCTACCGCCAGAAGGTGCGCGCGGAGCGCGCGGCCGAGACTCGCCAGCGCATCATCGAGTCCGCGGTAGCTCTCCACCTGGAACGCGGCCCCGCGCAGACATCGATCAACGCGATCGCTGAGCGCGCGGGCGTCAACCGCGTGACGGTCTACCGCCACTTCCCGGATGCCCGCACGCTGCTGGAGGCGTGTTCGACACACGCACGCAGGCTCAACCCGCCCCCGAGCCTCGACTCGTGGCGCCGGATCGAGGACCCGCGACGTCGCATCGAGGTCGCGCTGGCGCAGCTCTACGACTACTTCCGCCGCACCGAAGACGGGTGGTCGAACATCCTGCGTGACGCCGAGCTCGCGCCCCTCGTCAAGGAGATGGCGGAAGCGAACCGCCTCACGTACCTGCGTCAGGCGCGCGACGTCCTCCTCGCCGGGTGGCCCGCGCCCCGCACGCGGCGCCCGCTGCTACGCGCCGTGCTCGGCCTTGCCGTCGACTTCCGGACCTGGCAGACGCTGGCGCGCCGGGAGTCGCTCGACGATCGCACCGCGGTCGCGCTGATGGTTCACCTCGCCACCGCAGCCGGCGGCCGGTAAGCGCGCTTCGTCACCTTCGATGCGGGCGGAGGGACTCGAACCCCCACGGCTTGTGGCCACGAGGACCTAAACCTCGCGCGTCTACCAGTTCCGCCACGCCCGCAGTCGCCGCGCGCACCGCTGCATCGGCCCGGTGTTGCGAGCCGCCGCAACCGCCGCACGTCCGGCAGCGAGATTGTAAGGTCGCTGCGCGATGGCCGAGCCCGGGGTGAGGATCGAGCACCCGAACCGCCGCAAGGCGGCCTCGAAGCTCACGCGCGCGACTGTCGTGCTGCTCCTGCTCGTCTCCGCGGGGCTCGTCGCGATCGTGACCGTCGGCGGCTGGGACGCGCTGCAGGGTGCGAAGGCGCTCCAGGTCGCCTACATCGTCGTCTACGTCGTGATCGCGTTCTTCGTCCTGCGCTGGAGCCGCGGCGTCCTGCCGCTGGCCGCCGCGCTGGCGATCGTGCTGCTGATCTTCGCCGCGGTCTCCGCCCCCGCGTGGTTCGACCGCGACAAGCCGGGTTTCGCCGAGCCGGCGCTCGACGAGGGCATCCTCGGCCTCGTCACGGCGCTGATCGTGCCGGTCCAGCTCCTGCTGATCGCGTTCGCGATGAGCGGGTTCCGGCAGGCGTGGAACGTCGAGGTCGAGCACGCCGAGGACGAGCCACCGCCGCGGCCCGAGCGCGGCGGGCCCGCGCCCGCGGCGGCGTGATCGGGCGCAGGGAGGCGATCACTGCGGTCACGTAGGGTCCCGGGCATGGCGAGCGAGCGACGCCCGGCGATCCTGGCGGTGGACGACGAGCCGGCCGTGCTGGCCGCCGTCGCCCGCGACCTGCGGCGCGGCTTCGGCGAGCGCTACCGGATCCTGCGCGCGACGTCCGGCCCCGAGGCGCTCGACGTCCTCTCGGAGATGCGCCGGCGCGGCGACCAGGTCGCGATGCTGATCGCCGACCAGCGCATGCCGGGTATGCCGGGCACCGACTACCTCGTGCAGGCGCGCACCATCACGCCAGACGCCAAGCGTGTGCTGCTGACGGCGTACGCCGACACCGAGGCGGCGATCGCGGCGATCAACGACGTCGCGCTCGACTACTACCTGCTCAAGCCGTGGGACCCGCCCGAGGAGCAGCTCTTCCCGGTGGTCGAGGACCTGCTGACCACGTGGGAGTCGGGCGCCGCGCTCGAGTCCGGCGGCGTGCGCGTGATCGGGCACCGGTTCAGCCGCGACAGCCACGAGCTCCGTGACTTCCTCGCCCGCAACCGCGTCCCCGCCCGCTGGCTGGACGTCGAGCGTGACGGCGAGGCGCGCGAGCTGCTCCAGGTCGCCGGCGTGACGCCCGACCACCTGCCGGTCGCGCTGCTGGAGGACGGCTCCGTGCTCGAGCGCCCGACCATCCTCGAGCTCGCCGAGCGCCTCGGCGTCGCCGGCCAGCCCGCGCAGGATCACTACGACCTGGCGATCGTCGGCGGCGGCCCCGCCGGCCTCGCCGCCGCCGTGTACGGAGCGTCCGAGGGGCTGCGAACGGTGATGGTCGAGCGCGAGGCGCCCGGCGGCCAGGCCGGGCAGTCGAGCCGGATCGAGAACTACCTCGGCTTCCCGGCCGGCCTCAGCGGCTCCGACCTCGCGCGCCGCGCGACCGACCAGGCGCGCCGGCTCGGCGCCGAGCTGCTCAGCATTCAGGACGCGGTCGGCCTGCGGGTGGAGGGCGCCGGCCGGTTCGTCGAGCTCAGCGGCGGCGGCGTGCTGAGCGCGCACTGCGTGCTGGTCGCCTCCGGCGTCTCGTACCGCCAGCTGGACGTCCCGGGCTTCTCCGCGCTGACCGGCGCCGGCATCTACTACGGCGCCGCGATGACCGAGGCCCGCTCGTGCGCCGATCAACACGTCGTCATCATCGGCGGCGCGAACTCCGCCGGACAGGCTGCCGTCTACTTCAGCAGCTACGCGCAGAAGGTGACGATGCTCGTGCGCGGCTCCTCGCTCGAGCGCTCGATGTCGCACTACCTGATCGAGCAGATCGCGGAGCTTCCCAAGATCGAGGTGCGCACCGGCACGCAGGCGACCGCGGCCGAGGGCGACGGCCGGCTGCGTTCCCTGCGCGTGCGGGACGAGCACGGCGAGTCGGAGCTCCCCGCCGACGCGTGCTTCGTGTTCATCGGCGCCTCGCCGCACACCGACTGGCTGGCCGGCGTCGTCGCGCGCGACGAGCGCGGCTTCATCCTCGCGGGCCCCGACGCCCAGGCGGCCGGCTGGCCGCTGTCCCGCGACCCGTACCCGCTGGAGACCACGGTCCCTGGCGTGTTCGTCGCCGGCGACGTCCGTGCACGCTCGATCAAGCGCGTGGCCAGCGCGGTCGGCGAGGGGTCTATGGCGGTCTCGCTCGTCCATCAGTACCTGGTGGCCGCATGAGCTTCACCGTCGCCGACCTGCGCCCGGTCGACCTGTTCGACGACCTCGACGACGACCAGCTCGCCGAGTGGGCGGCGGTCGCGACGCCGCGCGACGTGGCGCCGGGCGACGTCATCGCCGAGCAGGGAGGACGGCCGGCCGCCGTACTGCTGCTCGACGGCATCGCCGAGGCGCTGCTCGTTGCCGGCGACCGCACGGAGTCCGCGGGCCGTCACCACGCACCGACCTGGATGGGAGCGATCTCGGTGCTCACGGACGCCCCGATCGGCGCGCGCATGGAGGCCGTCACGACCTGCCGGCTCGCGGTCGTCGAACGCGACGACTTCCGGCGGCTGGCGTTCGCCCAGCCGGCCATCCTCAAACGCGTCATGCGCGTCGTCGGGCCGGTCATCGCACGGGTCACGGCGATCGAGCAGAGCCGCGAGCGGCTCACGGCGCTCGGCACCATGGCGGCCGGGCTCGCCCACGAGCTCAACAACCCGGCCGCCGCCGCCCAGCGCGCATCGGCCCAGCTCGCCGAGGCGCTCGAGGTCGTCGGCTCCACCATGCGCCGCTTCGTCGAGGCGGGCCTCGAGCGCTCCGACGCCGAGGTGCTGCTCGCCCTTCAGCAGGAGGCGGTCGAGGGCGCAGGCACCCGCACGAAGCTCGACGCGCTCGACGCGGCCGACGCCGAGGACGAGCTGCTCGACCGGCTCGAGGCGCTCGGCGTCCCCGAGGCGTGGCGGCTGGCCGAGCCGCTCGCCGCCGCCGGCGTCGGTCAGGCGTGGTTGGACCGGGTCTCCGAAGCAGCCGGCCCCGCGACTGACGCGGCCGTCCGCTGGGTCGCGGCGACGCTCACCGCCCAGAACCTCGCCGCCGAGCTGCAGGAGTCGACCCGCCGCATGTCCGACCTCGTCGGCGCCGTCAAGACCTACGCCTACATGGACCGCGGCGACCTCGTCGAGGTCGACCTGCACGAGGGCCTGGAGACCACGCTCGCCGTGCTCGGCCACAAGCTCAAGCACACGTCGATCGAGGTGCACCGCGACTACGACCGGACGCTGCCGAAGCTGATGGTCCGCGGCTCCGAGCTCAACCAGGTATGGACCAACCTGCTCGACAACGCGATCGATGCGCTCGGCGAGAGCGGCACGATCAAGATCGCGACCCGCCGCGACAACAACTGCGCGGAGATCCACATCTCGGACGACGGCCCCGGCATCCCCGCCGAGGCGCGCGACCGCGTGTTCGAGGCCTTCTACACGACCAAGGACGTCGGCCTCGGCACCGGCCTCGGGCTGGCCACCGCGCGCCGGATCATCGTCGACCGCCACGACGGCTCGCTGACCTTCGACTCGGAGCCCGGCCGCACCACCTTCCACGTCATCCTCCCCATCCCGCCCGGCGCCTGACCTACGATGTCCTTGCCCGCCCGGGTGGAGGAACGGCAGACTCGGGGCTCTCAAAAAGCCCTGCCCTTCGGGGCATGCGGGTTCGAATCCCGCCCCGGGCATGATCGACCACGTCAACAACCTCAAGCTCCAGTACCTCGTCGAGCTGTCCAAGCTCGGTGACAGCTGTGCGGGGCTCGAGCAGCACGTCGCCGCGTGGCTGCACGAGCACGACGTCGTCTTCAACGGCTCCACGATCCCGTTCGTGCTGATGCCGCACTTCGTCTCCCCCGGCCAGCTGCGCCGCGTCAAGCACTCGGTCGACCGGCTCAGCCGCGTGCTCGACCGCTTCTGCGACGCCTATCCGCACGACGCGGCGCTCCGCGACGAGCTGGCGGTGTCGCCGGACGAGGACTCGCTGATCCGGATCGACCCCGGCTACCCGCGGCCGATGCGCATCTGCCGGCTCGACGCCTTCCTCGCCGGCTACGACGTCAAGTTCCTCGAGTTCAACGCCGACTCGCCGGCCGGCATCGGCTACACCGACATCCTCTACGAGGGCCTCACCACCGCGATCCACCTCCCGCGCGTGCGCCACGAGTTCGACACGGCGTACACGCCGATGCTGCCGGAGCTGATCGCGACGCTGCTCGAGGCGTACAGCCACATCCGCGCGCGGCACTCGGACCTGCCCGAGAGCCCGCGGCTCGCGCTGATCGACGCCGAGGGCTCCCCCGCCGTGCCCGAGTTCCGGATCATCTGCGCCGCCGCCGGCCGCCAGGGCCTCGACGCCGTCCACGGCACGCTCGGCGAGCTCGACTACGACGGCTCGACGCTCCACCTGCGGGGCGAGCCCGTCCACATCGTCTACCGCCGCGCGCTGCTCGAGGACCTCGACCAGGCCGACCTGGTGGCCGCGGCGCGCGACGGCCGCGTCTGCATCGTCAACCCGTTCCGCGCCCGCGTCGCCAACAACAAGAAGCTGTTCGCCCTGTTCGACGACCCGCGCTTCGCCCACCTGATCGAAGGCGACGAGCTCGAGGTCGTCCAGAAGACGATCCCGTGGACGCGCGTGCTGCGCCCCGGCCGCGTGAGCTACGGCAGCTGGACGATCGACCTGCTGCCGTTCGTGGCCGACAACCGCGAGCGGCTCGTGCTCAAGCCGGCGTCGTCCTACGGCGGCCGCAACGTCTCGCTCGGCATGGAGACGCCGCAGGAGGGCTGGGAGGAGATCATCGCGGCGCACGCCGACCGCGCGGACTTCATCGTCCAGGAGTACGTGCCGGTGCCGGAGGAGATGTTCCCGACGATCGAGGGCGGGCACGTCCAGATGCGCCTCAAGCGCTTCAACATCAACCCGTTCGGGATCGGCGGCCGCCACGCGGGCTCGATCACCCGCATCTCCGACCGCGCGGTGATCAACGTGAGCGCCGGCGGCGGACTGCTGCCGAGCGTGATCGGCCGCCACAAGCGCCGGCTGCTCGCCGAGGAAGACGACGAACACGAGGAGGTCGTCCATGGCCCCTGAGCCCCTGAAGGGCGGCTACGACGTCGACGAGAACGCGATCCGCTTCTCCAACTACCTCCACGTCCTGCGCGAGCTCGTCCACCTGTCGTGCGGACACCTGGCGCTCGAGCCGCGGTTCGAGGTCAAGTCGCTGCTCGGCGACCACCTCCACGACGACGCGCGCGCGGTCAGCAAGATCCATCGCCGGCTGTACGAGCTGCGCACCCCGAGCGACTACCCGGGCGCGCCGTCCGACGAGCTGGCGGCGCTGCTCGACCGCGCCGAGGCGGCCGACACCTCCGAGTACCTCGAGATCGCGTACGGCGAGCTGAAGCCGACGCTGGTCGCCGCGTTCCGCGTCCACCTCGCGGGGCTCGACCCGATCATCGACGAGCCGAGCCTGCGGCTGCTCACCCAGCTGCTGCACCGCCAGGACCGCCACGTCGCGGAGCTGCCCGCCGGCCGCGAGCACGTCGCGTTCGACGATCTCGGCGCGCTGCCGATCAAGCTCCGCGAGGTCCGCCCGCTCAAGGTGCTCCCGCCGCTCGACCGACCGGCGCGCGACGACTTCGTCGAGGTCACCGACGCTGGCGACCCGTACCTGTCCGAGGCGCTCTACATCAACGGCGAGGAGAACCACGTCCCGACCGAACCCGAGGAGCAGAAGCACTTCTTCCACGGGCTGATGGACGCCGAGCTGTGCGCGGCCGAGCTGATGGCGCGCAACTCGCACGAGCATCCGGAGATGCCGTGGGACTTCCACGTCGACATGGCCCGTCAGACCTGGGACGAGATCCGCCACGCCGAGATCCACGACCGGCTCATGGCGACCGAGCTCGGCTGCCACTGGGGCGACTACCCGGTCGGCTTCGGGTACTTCCGGTCGATCTACGCGCTCGACCTGCTCGGCCGGCTGGCGCTGTTCAACGGCACCAGCGAGCAGCGGGCGATGTGGCGGCACTCGCACCGGCGCAAGGTGCTGATCGAGCTGGGCCAGGAGACCGTCGCGCGCGTGTTCGACTACCTGCTCGCCGACGAGGTGCCGCACGTGCACAACGGGGCGCGCTGGGGCGCCCACCTGCTGGGCGGCGACGAGCACGCGTATCGCGAGAAGGTGCGCGAGCTGCGCGCCGGGCTCGACCGCACCGGCACGCCGACGGCCTAGAGCGGCATCTTGCTGCGCCCGCGGCGGCCCGTGCTGCCGCTCTTGGAGACCGCCTTCTGGGAGGTCTGGAACGGCTTGCGCAGCCAGCGGCCGAGCGGCCCGGGCGCCTTGCCGGCGCCCCGGCTACCGAACCCGAGGACCTTCTGCCCTCCACGCTCGGGATGGCGCGACAGGCGCGGAGCGAGGAACGCGAGGATCAACAGCAGGATGCAGAACGCGACGACGGCGGCAATGGTCATGACCGGGTCCTACCCATTCAGGCGACCAGCGACTCGAGCTCGTCGATGATGGCGTGTGGGGCCACGAGCACGCCCCCGCCGGCCGGCGGCGCGGGCGCCAGGTCGCGCACCGCGAGCCCGGCACGCAGGCACAGCAGCTCGCCCGCCGCGCGGTCCCAGCTGTTGAGCCCGCGCTCGTAGAACGCGTCGTAGCGCCCGGCGGCGGTCCACGCGAGGTCGAGCGCCGCCGAGCCGAAGCGACGGATGTCGCGGACCAGCGGCAGCAGGCGGGCGACCACGTCGGCCTGGATCCTGCGCACCTCGGCGTCGTAGCCGAAGCCGGTCGCCACCATCGCGGTCGCGAGGTCGTCGCGCGCCGACGCCCGGATCGGCCGGCCGTCGAGCAGAGCCGGGCCGCCGCGCTCGGCCGACCACAGCTCGTCGCGCATCGGGTCGTAGATGACGCCCGCGAGCGTCCCGTCGGCGTCCTCGCACGCGATGCTGACCGCCCACTGCGGGATCCCGAACAGGAAGTTGATCGTGCCGTCGAGCGGGTCGACGACCCAGCGCAGGCTGGTCGTTCCCTGCTCGTCGCCGCCCTCCTCGCCGAGGAAGCCGTCGCCCGGCCGCGCGGTGGCGAGCCGCTCGCGAATCAGTCGCTCGGCGGCGTGGTCGGCCTCGGACACGAGGTCGGTCGGGCTCGACTTGGCGGTCACGTTCACGCGCGGGCCGGCGAACGCGTCGCGCAGCTGATGGCCCGCCTCGCGGGCCACCGCCTCGGCGATCTCGCGCAGCCCGGCCGGGCTCATCGCGCCATCGCGGGTCGGCGGTCGGGCCACCCCAGCGCGGCCTCGAGCTGCGCGGCGAGCGACAGCAGGAGCGGCTCGCCGTCGCGCGGCACGACGAGCTGAGCGCCGACCGGGAAGCCGTCGGGCGACCACGTCGCGGGCACCGACGCCGCGGGCTGGCCGGTGTGGTTGTACTCCCCGCTGAACGGCGCGAAGCGCACCGAGCCCACGAAGCACCACACGGCGGAGCGCCCATCGTACTCGCCGACGGCCGGCGGGCGGCGCGTGAACATCGGCGTCAGGATGGCGTCGACGCCGCCGTCGAAGACGCGGCCGATGGCGGCCTCGTCAGCGGCGGCTGACGCCGTCGCCCGCTCGACGAACGCTTCCGGGATCGCCCCGCCGAGCCGGCGGTAGCCGCGCGTGCGGCGCGACAGCCGCTCGGGATGCTGCATCGCGCTCGCCTGGTCGGCGATCCCGCGCAGGTAGCGCGACAGCACGCGCGTCCCGAGGTCGACCGGGTACTCGATCTCGCGCTCGATCACCTCGTGCCCGAGCTCGCGCAGCGCCGCCGCGACCGCCTCGACGCCGCTGCGCTGCTCCGCGTCCGCCTGCACGCCGGTCAGGGGCGGCGTCTTGATCGACACGGCGATCTTCAGCCGCTCCGGCTCACGCCCCGCGGCCTCGGCGAACGGCGGCCCGCCGTCCTTGATCGCGTCGTAGATCAGCGCGCTGTCCGCCACGCGGCGGCTGAGCGGGCCCCAGATCGACATCCCGCGCCACGGCTCCACCAGCGGCGCGGTCGGCACGCGCCCGTTCTGGGCCTTGAGGCCGAACACGCCGCAGCAGGCGGCGGGGATGCGGATCGAGCCGGCGCCGTCGGACCCGATCGCAGCGGACGCGAGCCCGGCCGCCACCGCCGCCCCCGAGCCACCGGACGACCCGCCCGGCGTGCGCTGGAGGTCCCAGGGGTTGCGCGTCACGCCGAACGTCGGCGACTCGGTCCACGGAGTGACGGTCAGCTCGGGCACGTGGGTCTTGCCGAGGATCACGGCGCCCGCGGTGCGCAGGCGGCGCACGAGCTCGGCGTCGGCGGTGGCCGGGCCGCCGTGGGCGTTGCTGCCGAACGCGGTCACCTCGCCGGCGACGTCGCAGTCGTCCTTGATCGCGAGCGGGACGCCCAGCAGCGGCCGCGTGTCACCGGCCTTGGCGCGGGCGTCGGCCTGGTCGGCCTCCGCGAGCGCGCGCTCGGCGAACACGACGCGGTAGGCGTTGAGCTGGCGGTCGAGGCGGTCGATCCGGTCGAGATAGAGCTGGGTCAGCTCGCGCGCCGACGCCTCCCGCGAGCGGATCAGCTCGACGTGGCGCGCGGCCCCTGCGAAGGCGAGGTCAGCGGCGTCCATCCGTGCGGGGAGGCTATACGGTGCCCCGCCATGCGGTCGCTGGTCGACGGGCTGTGCTCCTTCGCCGGGCGCGGCGCGTGCACGGACGCCGAGCGGCGGGCCTCGCTGTGGCTGCACGACGAGCTGCGCGCCCGCGGGCTCGAGCCGTTCGTCGAGACCCGCTGGGTGCGGCCGCAGCGGTGGGCGGTGCTGGCGCTCGGCTGCCTGCTGTGCGTGGCCGGCAGCCTGCTCGCGGTCCCGGTGCCGGTCGCCGGGCTGGTCGTCGCCGGCCTCGGCGCGCTGTCGCTGGCCGTCGAGGCGCTCGGGTGGATCGGTCCGGTGCGGCTGCTCTTCCCGCGGCGGGCGACGCAGCACGTGCTGACCGCGGTGCCCGGCGACGGCGTGCCGCTCGTCATCGCCGCCGCCTACGACGCGCCGCGCCGCGGGCTCGTGCTCAACGAGCGCTGGCG
>JBKOYW010000420.1:0-5667 GCA_046744275.1 Actinomycetota bacterium | reverse complement strand
ATGACACCCCCACCACCGAGAACTACACGGTAAGATAATCGTCGGCAGCGTCAGATGTGTATAAGAGACAGCATGGGCTCCTGGCGAGCGGCGAATGGACTGCGCACCCGATGGGCCGGGCCAGGAGCCGGCGGCACGCTTTGGCCTCCAGTCATCGGACGCTTGAGAAAGGGGTCCTGTGTTTCACCGCGAGCTCACGGCATCGGATCTCAACGACGCCGTTCTCCTCGATCTGCTTCGCATGGAGGACCCGCTCGGGGTCCTCTCGATCTTCGTCGAGATGCCGGCCGACGGCGCGGATCGCCGCGCCGAGCTCGAGATCAAGAACAGGCTGACCCACCTCGAACAACGTGCGGGAGGCAATGGCTCGTTGCTCCGCGCAGAGGCGTTGCGGGCGACCCTCGCGCGGGTCACGCCGGCGCTCGAAAGCCTCTTCGATCCCAGTGCGACCGGCCGTGGCGGCGCGGTCTTCGCCACGCTCAGCGGCCCCGAGATCATCTCCCGCGCCACGCCGATGCCCCTCGCCAGTCGGGTCGTGCTCGACTCCCGGCCGTTCGTCCGACCGCTGCTCGAGCTCCTCGACGAGGGTGAGCCGGCCGGTGGCGTGCTGACCTCGACACGCGACGCCGAGGTGCTCGACTGGCGCCTCGGTGCGCTGCGCCGCCTGACGCAGGTCACTCGCGAGCCGGAGGATGAGCACGGAGAGACCGCGACGCCGCATGACCAGCGCGCCCGCCGCGAGCGCGATCGGCAGCTGCGGTGGATCGAAGACGTCGCCGCCGACGTGTTCCGTCTCGCCGGCGAGCACGGCTGGGAGCGCCTGCTGATCAGCGGCGACGAGCGGCTGACCGACCCGCTTGTCGACGCCCTCCCGCTGGACCTGCGAGCCAAGGCGCTCCTCGATGCCCGCCGGCTGCACGAGAACGACCCGCCGGCGCTGGCGGCGGCGATCGCCGAGCGGCTCGGCCAGGACCGCGCAGGGCGCAACGCCCGGCTCAGTCGGAGGGTGCGAGCCGCTGCGCTCGGCGCCCAACAAGGCGCTCTTGGCCTCTCGGAGGTCGTGGCCGCGCTGAACGAGGGCCGTGCCGAGCACGTGATCTACGACTCCGCACTTCGCTACAGCGGAGCCATCGCTCCCGACGGCTCACTGCTGGCCGCAGGCGAGGCGCCGGGCCTCGGCAAGGAAGAGCCGCGGCTCCTGGAGCGCATCCTCGAACGCGCATTCCAAACCGGCGCGCGTGTCACGCCCGTCGACGGATCAGCGGCCGACAACCTCGCGGACGCCGGCGGCATCGCGGCGCTACTGCGCTGGTGACCGGGGCGAGGCGTCTCGTGAGCATCCTGATCTGGGCCATGGTCGGCATCGCGATCTGGCACTTCGCCGTCCTGGTTCCCGACCGCTTCTTGGGCGGCATCATCGGCGCATTCCTGGCCGCCTTGCTCGGCGCGATCGCCTCCGGGTACGCGCTGCAGACTCCGGGGATCCCGCTGGACAATCCACCCGGATGGACCGAGGCGTTGTGGCCGGTCCCCGGCTCGCTCCTCGCGTTGACCGCGTCCTACTTCTACGGGGCTCGCCTAGAGCGCTTGGCGGGTGAGGACGATGGCTGAGCGCTCAGTCTTCGGTCTTCCGCATGGGCTCGATCGCGACGCAGCAGCGCCCGGGCCCCGGCTCGAGCACGGCCTCTACGTCTGCATCGAGGCCGGCGAGGAGGCCTCCGAGCAGGCTGAGGTTCATGTCGCAGACGACCTCGGGGTGGCTCTGGGCGACGGCGTGGAAGGGACAGTTGCGCAGGCGCAGGACGCCGGCGTCGTCCTCGTAGGGCTCGTAGCCGCGCTCGCGCAACACCCGATCGAGGTCGGGCGGATCCGCGGCGGTGGCTATGTCGCGGCCGAGTGCCTCGGCGGCGCCGCGCAGGGCACGCCGCGTTCCCCCGTCCTCGTCTTGCGCCGCGGCGTGTGCGAGCAGCCGGGCCGCCAGGCCATAGTCGCGCGGGGGAAGGTTGACCGCGAGCTCGCGCTCGGAGCGCTCGTAGAGCTTGGCGGGCCGTCCGGCGCCCGGACCGGTTCGGCCGGAGCGCCTCGCGTAGGCGACGGACAGCAGCCCCTCCTTCGCCAGGCGGTCGAGGTGGTACGCGGCGAGCGTGCGCCCGATGCGGAGCGCGGTCGCGACCTCGTCGCGACCGACGGGGCGCCCCTGCGCGGAGACGTAGTCGTACGCGCTGCGGCGGGTTGGATCGCCGAGCGCGCTCAGCGCCTCGACGGGCTCCAGCGGATCGTCCATACGGTCAGTCTATCGACAAGATCGATTGACAATAGGCTGAGTTCGCGACATCTTCTACCTATATCCATTGTCGATAGAAGGGAATGGCACCATGGAAGCCTCCGCATTTCACGATGGGACCGCGAGTCGCTCGACCTCTGCGCTCGCCGCGCTGAGGGGGCGCGAGGCCGGCTACCAGGCGTTCGTACTACTCCGGATCGCGTTCACCGTCGCGCCGATCGCCTTCGGCCTGGACAAGTTCTTCAACGTCCTGGTCGACTGGCCGATCTACCTCGCCCCGTGGATCAACGACATCGCGCCCGGCTCGGGCCAGGACTTCATGTACCTCGTCGGCGGCGTCGAGATCCTGGCCGGCGTGCTGGTGGCCATCAAGCCCCGCTACGGCGCACCCGTGGTCGCGGCCTGGCTGGCCGGCATCATCGTCAACCTGCTCACGGTCCCGGGCTTCTACGACGTGGCCCTGCGCGACTTCGGACTGCTGCTCGGCGCGCTCACGCTGGCGCGCCTCGCGCTGTCCTACGACCCGCCGCTGAAGCGCGACCGGTCCTGACCGGCGCGATGTCCGTCCCTGAGCATCAGACGGGGCTCGCCCTCGTCGACGGCGGCGGAGTCCGTTCGCGACGGGTCGACCGCGAGGCGCTGCAGCGCGCGGTCGGCGACCTGCTCCGGGCGCTCGGCGCCGACGTCGACGCCGACGGCCTGCGGGAGACCCCGCGACGCGTCGCCGAGGGCTACCTGGAGCTCCTCACCCCGTCGGCGTTCCGGGCGACCACGTTCCCGAACGAGGACGGCTACGAGGGCCTGATCGTCGCGCAGGCGATCCCATTCCACTCGCTCTGCATGCATCACCTGCTGCCGTTCCGCGGCGAGGCGCACGTCGGCTATCTGCCCGGTGAGCGCCTTGTCGGACTCAGCAAGCTCGCTCGAGTGGTCGAGTGGTTCGCCCGCGACCTGCAGATCCAGGAGCGGCTGACCGTGCAGATCGCCGACTGGCTGCAGGCCGAGCTGCGACCGGCCGGCGTCGGCGTTGTCCTGGAGGCCGAGCACATGTGCATGTCGCTGCGCGGCGTGCAGCAACCGAGCGCCCGGACCGTCACCTCGGCGCTGCGCGGCGCGATCCGCGATGACCCCGAGACCCGCCAGGAGTTCCTGGCCCTGACTGCGAGGACTTCCCATGACCGCTAAGCAGACGTTCGTGATCGTCGGCGCGAGCCTGGCCGGCGCCAAGGCCGCTCAGACCCTGCGTCACGAAGGCTTCGAGGGGCGCCTGGTGCTCGTCGGCGCCGAGGACGAGCGCCCGTACGAGCGCCCGCCGCTGTCGAAGGACTACCTGCGCGGCGAGGCCGGACGCGACCGGATCTATGTCCACGACGAAAGCTTCTACGCCGAGCACGACATCGAACTGCGGCTCGGCCGCACCGCGATCGACATGAGCCCGTGGCTGAAGGAAGTCGCGCTCGACGACGGCGAGCGGCTGCGCTACGACCGGCTGCTGCTGGCCACCGGGGCCGAGCCGCGGCGACTTGCGGTCCCCGGCGCCGAGCTCGACGGCGTGCACTACCTGCGCACCGTGGAGGACTCCGATGTGCTGCGCGAACGGCTGGACCGCGGCGGCACCCTCGTCGTAGTCGGTGCGGGCTGGATCGGCGCCGAGGTCGCCGCCTCGGCGAGGCAGCGCGGACTCGACGTGACCCTCGTCGCCCCCGACGCGGTCCCGCTCGAGCGGGTGCTAGGCCGCGAGGTGGGCGGCGTCTATCGCGACATCCACGCCGATCACGGAGTTCGCATGCTCATGGGCGCGAGGGTGGAGGCCTTCGAGGGCGACGGTGCCGTCGAGCGCGTCCGCACGAGTGACGGGCGACAGCTCGAGTGCGACTTCGTGGTCGTCGGGATCGGCGTGCAGCCACGTACAGAACTCGCCGCCCGGGCCGGCCTCGCCATCGGCGACGGAATCCTCGTCGACGAGCACCTGCGCACCAGCGCACCCGGCGTGTTCGCGGCCGGCGACGTCGCCGGCGCCCGGCACCCGTTCTACCGCGAGCGGATCCGCGTCGAGCACTGGGCCAACGCCCTCCGCCAGGGCCCGATCGCCGCCCGCAGCATGCTCGGCGCCGGACAGGCCTACGACTGCCTGCCCTACTTCTTCTCCGACCAGTACGACGTCGGCATGGAGTACTCGGGCTATGCCCGCACGTGGGACCGGGTCGTCTTCCGCGGCGATCCCGCCAGCCGGGAGTTCATCGCCTTCTGGCTCTCCGGCGACCGCGTCCTGGCGGGCATGAACGTAAACGTCTGGGACGTCGTCGACCCGATCCAACGGCTCATCCGCGACCGGGCGCCAGTGGACGACTGGCGGCTCTCCGACCCCGACGTGCCGCTCGAGCAGCTCGCACCGATCGAGTCCGCAAGAATCGCCTCGAGCAACTTCAGGACGCAGGCGTCTCGATCTGGCTCGACACGCTCTCACGCGAGCTGCTCGACAGCGGCGCGTTCGCGACGCTGATCGCTGAGAGCGCCGTCACAGGTGCGACCTCGAATCCGACCATCTTCGCCAAGGCGATCACGGGCTCCGATCGCTACGACCACCAGTTTCGCGCGGCCGTCGCCGCCGGCGTTCGTGAGCCGCGGGAGCTGTTCTTCGAGCTCGCGCTCGAGGACGTCCGCCGAGCCGCCGACCTACTCCGCCCGGCCTACGACGGGAGCTCCGGGAGGGACGGGTTCGTCTCCTTCGAGTGCACACCCGACCTCGCGAACGACACCGCGGCCACTGTCGCGCAGGCCGTCGAGCTGTGGGACCGGCTCGCACGCCCGAACGTGATGATCAAGGTCCCGGCCACGGAGGCGGGTGTGCCCGCGATCGAAGAGCTGACCGCGCGCGGCATCAACGTGAACGTCACGCTGCTGTTCTCGGTCGCGCGCTACGAGCAGGTCATCAACGCCTACCTCACGGGCCTCGAACGACGCGTAAACGCCGGTGACTCGATCGATGCCATCAGCTCGGTGGCCTCGTTCTTCGTGTCGCGGGTCGACGCCAAGGCCGACGCCATGCTCCCTGTCGGCTCGGATCTGCGCGGCAGGGTCGCGATCGCGAACGCCCGACTCGCGTACGCCCGGTACCGCGAGCGCTTCGCCGGCCGGCGCTGGCTCGCCCTGCTCAGCGCCGGCGGCCGGCGCCAGCGACCGCTGTGGGCGAGCACGGCGACCAAGGACCCCGCCTACTCCGACGTGCTCTACGTCGAGCAGCTGATCGCACCCGACGTCATCAACACCATGCCCGAGGGCACCCTGCGCGCCTTCGCCGACCACGGCGACGCCTCCGGCGCCTTTGACCCGAGCTCTACCGCGGCCGACGGGACGCTCCGTTGCGCCGCGGCCGCGGGCAT
>JBKOYW010000524.1:0-3958 GCA_046744275.1 Actinomycetota bacterium | reverse complement strand
ACCAGGGAACCCGATCCGCTCCACAAACGACCCCACATCCTCCGGCCCATACAACGCACGCACCGGCTCACCCGAGAGCGTCGTAAACGGCCCACCGCGCTCCGGCGTCGCCGAATACCGCTCCCGATACCAACGCTCGGCGTCCGTCCACTGCCGCTCCTCCGTCGCCATGGATGTGAGTCTAGGGCGCGGGAATCCAGCTCAGCGCGTTACGAGCGCGTCGCACGTGAAGCAGTGCTCGCGCGCGACGCGCCGCAGGATCGCCTGCATCGGCGCCACCGCGGGGGCGGGCGAGAGGCAGGCGTTGGTGGCGAGCAGGACGCAGCGGCTCGGGCCGTCCGGGCCGAGCTCGCGCAGCACGACGTCGTCGCGTACGGCGCCGAGCGCAAGCCCGGGGATCAGCGTCACCCCGACCCCGGCTGCGACCAGGCCCTGCTTGCCGAGCCACTCGCCCGAGTCGAACGCGATGCGCGGCTCGAAGCCGGCGGCGTTGGCGGCGTGACGTAGCGCCTCCACGCACAGGCGGCCCTCGATCCACGTCTCCTCCCGCAGGTCCTCCATCCGCAGCTCGCCGGCGTCGGCAAGCGGGTGCTCGCGCGGCAGCGCCACGTAGTACGGGTCGTCCATCAGGTGCTCGAGCGTGACGTCGGCCGGCGCGTCGGGGCCGGTGTCGGGAACCACGGCGAGGTCGAGCTCGCCGGCGCCGATGAGCGGCAGCAGCTCGGGCGAGCGGCCCTCGACGAGCCGCAGCTCGACGCCCGGGTACTCCTGCGCGAAGGCGGCGATCGCCAGCGGGGTCAGCGTGGCGCTCGCGGTCGGGAACGACCCGAGGCGGAGCCGCCCGGTGTCTACCTCCGCAAGGGCCTCGAGCTGCGACTCCGCAGCGGCAAGCCGGCCGAGGATGACGTCGGCGTGCTCGACCAGCAGCTCGCCCGCGGGCGTGAGCCGGACGCCGCGCGCGGTGCGATCGACGAGCCGGGTCCCGGCCTCGGCCTCGAGCGTGGCGATCTGGCGGGAGACGGCCGGCTGGGTGAACGCGAGCGATTCCGCGGCGGCGGAGAAGGAGCCGTGGGAGGCCACCTCGCGCAGGACGCGGAGGCGACGGACATCGAGAGGCATGTCGGAAGCGTATACCATCTCCACCGAAAGATCATTTGCGGTTATGGCTCGCGCCCGGGACGATGGTGGCCGTGTACCACCTGTCCCATCTGATCGCGGCGGACGTCAAGCGCGACTGGATCCCCGCCCGTCCCGTCCGCAACCCGCGGCCGCGCCGGCTCCCCTTCGGCGTGCTGCGCGGAGCCCGGTTGCTGCGCCGGGCTCCGCGCCGCGCCGCGGCCTAACGCACGCCCCAGCGGGCCAGCGCGCGCGACATCGCGGCCATCCCCTCGGAGATCCACCCGGCGGCGACGAGCAGGATGACGCCGGCCGGCACGAGCGCAAGGCCTTCGAGCACCGTGTCGGGCTCCCAGAACCCGAGGTCCATCGCGTCGAGCGGGGCGAGGATCGGTGCAGCCAGGCCCCACAGCGCGGCGCTGTACGCGGCCACCACCACGGAGAAGGTGACGATGCCGACCGGGAAGCGGAGGAGCAGGTACAGGAGCCCGCGCCAGGTCGTGCCGTCGGTCCAGTACGCCTTGAGCCGCCCGAGCCACCCCTCTCCGCGGGGCGCCATGGCGACCGGCGGCAGGCGGGTGCCGAGCAGCGCATTGGCCAGGCCGCGCTCGGCCGTCAGCAGCGGCCGCACGTTCGCGAGCACGAGCGTCAGGATCGGGATCCCCAGCAGCGTGATCGCAAGACCGGCGCCGACCGACAGGCCGGTGACGATCCAGACGAAGTACGCCGTGCCGAGCGGCAGGCCGAGGAGATGATGGGTCAGCTGCGTCCAGCCGCGCGGCGTGGTCAGGGGCTTCAGCGAGGCGCGCCAGGACGGCTCGGGAGTCAGGGTCGTGTCCATGGCATCAGGATCGCCCGGACGCGCCCTCGCGATCACCGCGCCAGCCCGCATCTTCGGCTGGGGGTGACCCCAGCCGGCCGGCAGGGGACCTCGACGTCGCGATCTGAGTATCCATCCCGTCGGCGACCGGTGAGTTTCGCGACGCCACCCGGTCTGTATTCGACGACCTGACACGTAAGGAGGTAGACGTGCTGCTCGAGAACAAGAACGCCGTGATCTACGGAGGTGGCGGATCGGTCGGCGGCGCCGTCGCCAGGGCGTTCGCGCGCGAGGGCGCCCGGGTCTTTCTGGCGGGCCGCACGCGCTCGACGGTCGAGGCGTTGGCCGAGCGCATCCGTGCCGCGGGCGGAGCGGCCGAGACCGCCGAGATCGACGCGCTCGACGAGAGCGCGGTCGACGAGCACGCCGACGCCGTGGCGGCGGACGCCGGTGGCATCGACATCTCCTTCAACCTGATCACCCACCCGTACACGCACGGGACCCCGCTCGCCGAGATGGCAGTCGACGATTTCATGGCGCCGGTGCAGACCGCCGCGCGAACGACGTTCCTGACCGCGCGAGCGGCCGCGCGGCACATGATCCCCCGGCGTTCTGGCGTGATCCTCGCGTTTGGTGGCCCCGGCGACCGCAGCGGCCCGATGCGCGACTACTACCTGGGCGGGACCCAGGTCGCCTTCGACGCGATCGAGACGATCAGGCGGCAGCTCGCCGTCGAGCTCGGACCGCACGGAATCCGCGTCGTCACGCTCGCCAGCGGAGGCGTGCCCGAGTCGCTCCCGGAGGGCTTCGAGGGCCGGGAGAAGATCGTCGAGATGATCGAAGAGCAGACGCTGCTCGGACGGGCCGCGACGCTCGAGGACATCGGCAACGCGGCCGCCTTCGCCGCCTCGGACTGGGCCCGCAGCATGACGGCCGCGATCGTGAACGTCAGCTGCGGTGCGCTGATCGATTAGCGAATCGGCCGATAATCAGATCGGTGCGGTGCTCGATCCTGCCGGTCGGGTGTCGGCGTCGTTGCACTTGACAGCCCGGCACGGACTTGGTCAAATGACTTAGTCGCTTGACTAAGCACAGGAGATGGCGATGAGTGACGAGAGTCGTTCCTTCTACGCCTCGCCCGCCGAGGCCACCCGCGCGCCGGCCGAGGAGTTCCTGTATCTCGCCTGCCTGCACGAGGGCACCGGCGTGGACAAGCCGGACTTCCTCGCCGTCGTCGATGCCGAGGACGGCCGGATCGTGCACGAGACGCCGATGCCGAACGTCGGCGACGAGCTGCATCACTTCGGCTGGAACCGCTGCAGCTCCGCCTGCCACGGCCCGGACCGCTCGCATCTGATCGTCCCCGGCTTTCGCTCCTCGCGGATCCACATCGTGAACATCGCCGACGACCCCCGGCGGCCGCGGATCGAGAAGGTGATCGAGCCAGACGAGATGGTGCGAGCGACCGGGCTGACGCGCCCGCACACCGTCCACTGCATGCCCGGCGACAACATCGTCGTCAGCATGCTCGGCGACGCCGACGGCAACGGCGCCTGCGGCTTCGCCGTCCTGGACGCCCGGACGTTCGAGGTCAAGGGCCGCTGGGAGAACGGCGGGCCACGCCCGCCCCTGAACTACGACTTCTGGTACCAGCCGCGCCAGAACGTCCTGGTCTCATCGGAGTGGGGCGAGCCCAACGCGTATGAGTCCGGCTTCGACCTCGACGACGTGGCCGCCGGGCGCTACGGCAGCCGCCTGCACTTCTGGAACCTGACCGAGCGCCGCGTCGAGCAGACGCTCGAGCTCGGCGAGACCGGGCTCGTGCCGCTGGAGGTGCGCTGGCTGCACGACCCCGACGCCGACGAAGGCTTCGTCGGCGCCGCGCTCTCGAGCACGATGTGGCACTTCCGCCGCGACAACGGCTCGTTCACCGCCGATCAGGTGATCGCGGTCGCGAACGTCGAGCTCGACGGCTGGCCTCTCCCCGGCGGCGTCCCCGGCCTGATCACCGACCTGTTGGTG
>JBKOYW010000450.1:0-5372 GCA_046744275.1 Actinomycetota bacterium | reverse complement strand
TCGAGGCGTTCTACAACCGCGCTCGGCGCCACTCGACGCTCGGCTACCTCTCGCCCGCCGACTACGAGAACAGAACTCTCGTCACCGGCGGAACCAGTCTCGCCGCTTCGCGGCTCGCGTCACCCAACCAGGAGATCAACTAGAAGTCCCCTCCCGAAAGCCCGACCGTGTCCGGCGGAACGGGCCCACTCCACTCTCGAACACGACGTACGACAGCAACTCACTCTCGGCAAGGTGCTCCTCAAGCAGCGGGCGAAGTTCTGGAACCTGCTCAACGAGCCAGGTAATCGCCTCGCTGTCGTTCGCCGGACGCTTCGGATCGGCCATGCCGAGGATTGTGCCCGGCTGCTCCTTGTCGCCTGGCAGGAGCGGCCTCACCGCGCTGACCGCGCGCTGCTCCTCCTGCTCGAAGGAGCAGCGGCTATCTTCGCCCTCGCTGGGCCGTCCCGCCGGGTAAGGGGCGGCGACCCCTGGAGGTCTGGCGCCGGGCCCGCCCGCCAGCAGTTCCGCCGCTGGCTCAGTGCAGGAGGGCGGTGAACCCCGGACCAGGCGCTCTCGGCGGCGCCCTTAGGGGATTGCACAGCGCCCGACGCCAACCGTGTCGAATTCGTCGCGCGTCCGGGTCCGCCTGATACCGAGCCACCGAAGCGCCGCGTTGATCGCCATGTCGTCTTGGTCGGCAACCACGGCGTAGCCCTCTCGGTCCTCCATGGGCATCTGTGTGCGACGCGGGCCAAAGCTGAGGACGCCGCCGTGCCAACCGACGGCCGCTTGGTTGCCTGTCCCGCCAAAGAACTCGGCCTCGACGTAGATCACGCGCACTCCGCTGGCTACCGCCTGCGCGATCTGCTCCGCCCAATCGACGTGGTCAAGGCCCTTCTCGGAGCCGGCGTCACGGGCGGGCGAGTGGAGATAGGCCATGCCAGCGTCCAACGGAATCGCCGAACATTCTTCCGGCACCTCGGCCGCCGGAAGCACCACCCCTGAGCACATGAACGCCACGGCGAACCGTAACGCTGGGTCTGCGCCACGGTCGCCCGGCCCTGACGTCTGGCTGCTGCTGTCGCCTGCCAGCGGCGATGCCGGTCGTGCCTCGTTGCGACAGCGCGGCTACACGTGTGGCTGTCCGGGCCGCTGTGGTCCAAGCGGAGCGGCGAGCTGGAGCGCCCTTGCGCTCGGGATGGCGGCAGCGCACGTCCTCTCTCGCTGTCACTGATCGACCGGATGGCAACGCGCGACGATTTACCGTCGGCGGGCTCTGCGTGGACGCTGTCTCTTATTCCTCGTGGGTCGGCTTGATGAGACAACCAATCAGCACTTCGCGGTCATCCGACCAGGAGATCGCCGCCGGCGTAGTCGGGTGCGCCTGAAGGAACCGGCCCGTGGCGACGTTCTTCTCGACGTCGTCGATCAACACCGCGCCACCCGGCGACATCGCCGGCCACACCTGACTGAGCTCAAACCAGAGGTTTCGAGCGGTGTGCATGCTGTCGTGGAGGAAGAGGTCGATTTGTCCGAGATCGGCGACGAGGCTGGGAAGGAGCCGCCGACTTGAGCCGCGGAGCAGGTTCCACCGCTCACGCAGCCGGTGGGGCACCGCGGCGCCCGTCTGGTCCGCGAGGCCGTGCTCGAGAAGCGGCGGCAAGTCGATGCTCCATAAATTCCCGCGGCCGGTGCGCTCGAGCGCTTCCAGCAGTACACGTGTGGTGAGGCCGCGCGCCACCCCGGTTTCTACGACCCGATCGGGGCGCAGGTGCCGCGCCAGGCACCATGCCAGTCCGGCGAGTCGCGCGTCTGCGTCGTCCCATCCCCCGAACGTGCCACGACCGATCTGCAGGCCGCGAGCGGCGAGGTCGTCCACGCCGGTGCTCCACACCTCGTCGAACCCATGCCCCTCCTCGCACGGCCACTGGGCGCCGATCAGCTCGTGAACTCGCTCCTCGCATGCCTCGATGACTTCATATCGCCATGGCGGCCGACGCCGATCCCGGAATTCCGAGACGCGCTCGAGCGTGCGCTCGATGCCCTCGTACGGCTCAGCCACCACCGCCTTTCCTGCGCGAGCGGCGTATGAGAACCGCCCGATAGACCGAGTGAATCTGTCCGCCAATCCTGCAACCCCCGGGTCGGTACTCGAGCATCGAATACCCCGGGGCGGCAAGCCGCGCACACCTTTCAGTCCGAAGATCCCCGGATCCGCACAAGCCGCCGGAACGCGCCGGCAGCTGGCCGCCACGCACGCAGCTGCATCAGCACGGGCCTGGAGCGCGTCGTTCCCAACTTTCGCTTGCTGCCGCTTGTGCCTCCAAGTAGCAGCGCTCGACGCCGATCCGATCGAGTCGTCTGTCCGAATTCGCGCAGAGCAGGAACCTCGGCGCCTGCAGCGCTCGATGGTCCCGGAGCCTTTGGAGTCTGTGCGAAGCTGGCCCGGTCGAAACGTCGCGGAGACGTGCCATGGAGATGGTCGAGGTTGACGGGCTCCAGATCGCCTACGAGCGCGCAGGAAGCGGGCCGGCGCTCGTGCTCCTCCACGGCTACGTGGGAGACGGGGTAACGACGTGGCGGCGGCAGCTCGACGGGCTCTCCGACGAGTTCACAGTCGTCGCGTGGGACGCCCCCGGGGCCGGTGGCTCAACCGACCCGCCCGAACGGTTCGGCCTCGATGGCTACGCCGACTCGCTCGCCGGATTTCTCGAGAAGTTGGGTCTCGACGCTGCGCGCGTGGCCGGGCTGTCGTTCGGCGGCATCCTCGCCCTTGCGCTCCAGCGGCGACACTCCGCCAGGTCGAACGCCCTGATCCTGGCGTCGGCATACGCGGGCTGGGCCGGTTCGCTGCCTTCCGATGTCGTGGAGCAGCGCCTTCGTCAGGCGCTCGCCTTAGCCGATGGCACGTCGGACGCGTTCGTAGATGCGTTGCTGCCGACGATGTTCTCCAAGACGATGCCGCGGGAGACGATGGACGACTTCCGCGCCAGCATGGAGGCGTTCCATCCGCGTGGGTTTCGCGCCATGGCGCGGGCGTCCGCCGAGGACGTCCGCGACGCATTGCCCCACATCGACGTCCCGACGTTGCTGGTGTACGGCGACCGGGATGTACGAGCGCCGCTGACAGTCGCCGAGACCCTGCAGACAGCCATCTCCAACTCGAGGCTCGTCGTCCTGCCTGACGCCGGTCACCTCTGCAACATCGAAGCTCCCAACGACTTCAACGACGCAGTCCGGGCCTTCCTCCACGACATCCGCAGCTAGACCACCTGGCGCGGCGCCGCGCTTGGCTCCGCGTGGCGGCGAGCGGGCGTGCGACCCAGGCACCGCACTTGCGCTGTCGCCTGGACGCGGGCCCCATTCGGGTCGCGGCACTGCCCCGATTCGCGCGAAGCGCAAGCGGGTCCTGTGACTTCAGCCCGGAGATCGACGCGTCCGTGCCTATGCACAGCGGTTGGAGTCGGCCAATGCTTGAGCGGCACCTGGTCCATCACGTGGCGCCGTTGCGAGGCGTGCCCACGACCGCATCTCGTGCCGAGGCGACGGTCGTGGGTGTCTCGTTTGACGCGCCCTCACCGGCACACATCACCGAACCCGTCTTACGGCACACCCTCCTCGGCCTGGTAGCGAAACGGCTATGGGTATGCCGCTGGGGGTTCCGTTTGTGAGACGGCGGCGTGGTTCGCGGAAGGCGCCGACGGTCGCGCGCGTAGGCGCTTACACCGCCTGCGATGAGTTACCGGCCGCCGGACGGTCATACAGAACGACGGCATCTCACAACACGATGCCAGCACCGGAGGATCGACGCTAAAGACACCCGAGGAGGCGAACAATGGGCAGGGTCTTCACGCACATGACGATGTCCCTGGACGGATACATCGCCGACCCCGACGACCAGGTCGGCGAACTCTTCGACTGGTACGAGGCCGGAGAGGTGTCCGTCGCGAGCCCCAACGAGGACATCGCTTTCGATGTCGACGAGGCCAGCGCGGAGGCGCTGCGAGAGCTGACCGAGAACGCCGGAGCACTCGTCTCCGGCCGGCGTCTGTTCGATATCGCCAACGGCTGGAACGACACCCACCCGAGCGGCGCACCGGTCGTCGTGGTCACCCACAGCGCACCCGCGAACGCCGCCGAGCGGTGGCCGAGGACGACCTTCGTCGACGGAGTCGAGGCGGCGATCGCCAAGGCGCGGGAGATCGCCGGTGACAAGGACGTCACGATCGCCAGCGCCAACGTCACCCAGCAGGCACTCGACCTCGGCCTGGTGGACGAGGTATGCGTCAGCCTCGTACCGGTGCTGTTCGGCGAGGGCATCCCCTACTTCTCCAAGCTGGACCGCGGACACCTGTTGCTCGAGGACCCGGTCGTGGTGCAGGGACGCCGCGCCCTCCACCTCAGGTACCCGGTCCGTCGCTGACGGCCAGGTCAGCGAAGGACCGCCTGCGCCGCCTGGACCCGCGTACGCACCGGATCTTCATGAGGCGCCGGGCGCACGAAGCCGGGCCGTGCAGAAAGGTCGACTTCTCCCGACCCCGCAGCCTCAATCCGCCCCCACCACCATGTAGACGCGTAGTTGTCGAGATCAGGTGACGTGCGCGAGCACGTTGACGATCGTGCCACCAGGGTCCTCGACGAAGAAGCGGCGAACGCCCCACGGCTCGTTGGTGAGCGGGTAGACGACTCGCAACCCGCGTCTGACGGCCTCGGCGTGCGCGGCGTCGACTGCCGCAGGTTCACCGACGTCGACGCCGAAGCTCGGCTGCGGGTCCTGCATCTCCTGGGCGCCAATGATGACCTCGGCCGCGGGGTCGTCGGGCGATTGGAGGTCAAGCACCGGATCTTCCATAGCCACCCGCATCCCGAGAACCCCGACGTAGAAATCCCGCGACGCCGCGACTTCAGCCCCGCCAGCGTAGGCGACGATCCGTCTCACAGCCATCGGACGAACATAGCCGAACTCTCGCCCCCTCGGCCGCGACGACCGCGTGACGATGACGACTTACGCCCGCCGCGGACGACGACGTCCACTTCCGGCCAACCTCGCGGCGGCGCGGCGGGTCCTCGGGGTGACAAGGCACGTTCCCCACAGGAAGGCTCCCCATGCGCACCCTCAAGATCACGGCCGCGACGGCGGTGTCGCTGGCGCTCGCCGCGGCGCCCGCGCCGGCTGCCACGGAATTCGCATGGAGCTCGCCGGTCCAGCTGTCGGCCGCCGGCCAGCACGCCTGGGCCCGGACGTCGCGTACTCGCCGAACGGCAGCGCCGTCATCGCCTGGGGCCGCTACGACGGCGCCCAGTACATCGCCCACGCCGTCATCCGCAGCGCGAACGGCACGCTCGGGCCGGTGCAGACGATCGCCACCCCCTCCAGCCAGGTGCTGGGC
>JBKOYW010000527.1:0-14532 GCA_046744275.1 Actinomycetota bacterium | reverse complement strand
CAGCGGGTGCAGGCCGTCGTTGCGCAGCTTGGCGGTCATCACGTAGTCGCCGGGCAGCGTCGGGTGCACGAACACGTCGGCGTCGCCGGACCAGACGAGCGGGCCGGAGCGGTCCTCGCCGCCGGTGAGCGCGACCATCGCGGGGGCCGCGAGCGCCGCGGCGACGGCCGCGGCGACCAGGCGGCGGCGCAGGAAGTTCGGGGTCGCGACGCGCCCGAGCGGGGGCGCGTCGGCGGGTCCTACCCAGGTGCTCATCGCGGTTCCTCCGGCCGGGTGAACCAGTCGCAGCCCGGCGGGTCGGGGTTCTCGTACGGGTCCCACGTGGCGCACGTGGCCTGGCTGGCGGTCTTGTGGGGCAGGCCGGGGCTGAACACCGTCGAGCCCGGGCACGCCGGCAGGCCGGTCAGCACGTTCGAGCTCGGCTCGCCGCCCGCCGGCCCGACGTTGCCGCTCCAGCAGTTGCCGCGGCCCTCCTCGTCCCACCAGAAGTCGTTGCCGTTCGGGTCGCGCACGCCGTCGGGCGTGACGCCCATCTTGTTGTCGGCGAACAGGTTGTCGAACGAGGTGTCGATGCCCTTCTCCGGCTCACCGCGGAAGGCGGCGGGGACGAACAGCAGCTTCACCCCGTCGCGCCAGTTGTCCCAGATGTGGTTGTCGCGGACGATGTCGCCGTTGCCGCCGAAGATCCCGATGCCGGTACCGACGGGGACCTGGAACGTCGGGCAGACGATCGTCGGGTCACGCTGCTCCGGCGGCGTGTCGCGGCAGTAGGCGTCGCGCTCGTCGTTGAAGTAGTCCTCGTTGTTGGAGTAGATGAGGTTGCGCTCCCACTTCGCGCAGTCCTGCGGCATGCCGGGATGCCCGGAGGCGAACGAGTCGGTGGTCATTCCGGTCGCGTTGTGGTGGAAGCGGTTGTCGTGCGCCCACACGCCGTTGCCGGCCGTGCCGGAGTAGCCGATCGTGTTGTGGTGCGAGTCGCTGTCGCGGATCTCGATCCCGTAGCGCGCGCAGTGGCCCTCAGGCCCCGAGCCCGGGTAGATGCCGGAGTCGCCGGAGCCGAACGCCTCGAGCCGGTTGTAGAGGCCGTGGTCGGAGGTGAAGGAGAGGAACCCGTACTCGCGCGAGTAGTGCGACTGGATGTCCTCCATCCGGAAGCCGTTCGTCTCGAGGACGTAGATGTTGTTGAAGTCGGAGAACTTGACGGTGAAGTTGCGCAGGTAGATGCCGTCGGCGCGGTCTGCGCGGATGACGTTGAGCTTCGTCCGCTGGCCGGAGATGAGGACGTCCTTGCGGGTACGGCCCATGCCCTCGATCTGGAGGTTGCACTTGGAGTCGCAGACGCGGTCCTCGTCAGGGCCGTCGCCGATGATCGCGATGAGGTTCTGGGCGTTCGGACACTTGCGCTGGTACTCGTAGTTGGCGACCTTCGCGCCGCCGCCCTCGCCGGCTACGCCGGACGCCAGCAGCGAGCTGCCGATCTCCTCGTAGTCCTCCCCGCAGCGGGGGTCGGGCTCGGGCGCGCGCCGGCTCGGCTGCTCCCGGTAGACGCCCGGCATGATGCGGATGATCGCCCCGTTGCGGGCCCTGTTGATCGCGGCCTGGATGTGGCGGAAGTCGCAGTTTCTGAGCTGGCGGAGGCGCCTGCGCTCGAGCTTCGGCCGCTTGGCGAACGACCGCCGGATCCGCTTGGCGGAGTCCGGCTTGCACACAGTGAGGACCTGGTCGGCGGTCGACCGGTGCTCCGGTACGGCGCCGACGCTGCCGTCCGGGAAGTAGGCCTTGCGCTCGGGGTGGGCGAACACCGCCGGCGCGGCGAGCGCGAGCACCACGACGGCGATCAGGGTCGATCTCATGCGGACTGCAACGAGCTCGCGCCGCGAAACTGGCGCTCAGCCTGGATCCACCGATGAACCGTGGATGCCTCGGCGCCGTGGGGATCGGTGGATTCAGGCTCGGAGCCGCGCGACCGCGTCGAGCGCGGAGTCGACGTCGCGCTCGTCGACCCACAGGCCGGTCCCGAAGCGGACGTACGGCTGCGCGTACGGCGTGACGCTCGCCGCGACCTTGTGCTCGTGCCGCAGCCGGTCGACCGCCGTCGCCGGGTCCATCCCGTCGACTTCGAAGCAGACGATCCCGGCCGACACCTCTGGGCTCATGGGCGTGATCAGCCGCACGCGCGGGAGATCGGCCAGCCCTTCCTTCATCCGTGTGGCGAGGGCGCGGATCCGCTCCGCCACCTGCGTGCGCCCGAGCCTGGCGTGGAAGTCGAACGCCTCGGCCAGCGCCCAGCGGTGCTCGAACGAGTGGAAGCCGCCGGGGGTCCAGGTGGCGGCATCCGGCCCGGCGCCGGTGGGATGGAAGCTCGGGATGATCGGCTCGAGCCAGTCCCACGTCTTGATGCTCCAGACCAGCCCGGTGCCGCGCGGGCCGCCGAGCCACTTGTGGCAGCCCGCCACGAGCACGTCGAGGGCCTCGATCTGTATCGGATGATCGTCGGCGGCGAGTGCGTGGACGCCGTCGACCACGACGAACATCCCGCTGCGCCGCACCGCGTCGGTGATCTCCTGCACCGGCAGCTTCACGCCGGTGCCCGAGTGCACCCACGTCAGCGCCAGCAGCCCGGTGTCGTCGCGCACGCCGCGCCTCGCGGCCTCGACGATGCCGCTAACCGTCGCCTGCGCTGGGTCGTCGTAGAGCCGGATGCGCCGAAAGTCCTTGAACCGCAGGCGCAGCGACTCGTGCGTGGAGTAGAAGTCGTGCTCCGTCGCGACCGGCTCGCCCTCGATCCGGATGCCGCCGTAGACGAGCCCGAGCCCCATCGTGGTCGAGTCGGTGAACGCGAGGTCGCCCGCGTTGACGCCGAGGTACCGCGCGGCCGCCTGCGCGACCCGCTCGTCGAGCTCGGCCTCGTGCTCGTGCAGGTAGCCGGCGGGGTCCGCGTCGAGGCCGCGCCGGTGGCGCTCGATCGCTTCGCGTACCGGCTTCGGGTGCGTGGCCAGCACGAACGCGTCGAAGTGGCGCACGTCGCGCGCGAGCGGGAACTGCGCCTTGACCGACGCCCAGTCGCCCGGGTCGAACGCGGCCGCCTTCGACTTCGACGAGGAGCCGCCGCAGCCGGCCACGACGCCGGCCGCCGCAGCGCCCGCGAGCAGCTCCTTGCGCGTCAGCACGCCCATCCGCTGACTCTAAACCGCGGGCGGGCGCGCGGTTCCTGCACCAGTTCTCGGAGCATTATGCGAAAGGAAGGTATGGTTTCGTACAAGCCCCGGTGAAAGACGTGCCTGTTTTGGTTGCCAAGGCGCCAAAGCGGGTCTACGCTCGACCGACCATGATGGAGGGGAAGGGTGGGGTCGCCGCGCAGGGCGGCCACGCCGGCAGACGTACCGGCTCGCCGCGATTCGCTCCCAGGGCGCAGCAGTGGCCGGTCGCGGCGGCGCCGGGGAGTGCCGCGAGCCTGCTCGGCTCGCTGGCGGCGGTTGCTCGCCGGCTGGCCGGCCCGCTGCCGCTCGAACACCTGGCGGCGATCGTGTCAGACGCCGCGTCGAAGACGCTCGACGCGCCGGTGCTCGTCATCGCGGTGATCGACGACATCGGCCGGCGCCTTCGGCCGCTGCACGCCCGGGGCCTTCGGGAGGACGCGGAGCTCTTCACGATCCTCGACGAGGCCTGGACGCTCCTCGATCGCACCGGGCGACCGGGAGCGATATCGCCCGCCCCCGGCATCCGGACGCTCGCGGCGCTGCCGGTCCCGCCGGTGGGGCGCCGGCTCGGCGTCATGCTCGCCGGCTCCGCGGCCGACCGCCGCTTCACTCGGGACGAGCAGGCGTACCTGACGGCGCTGACGGGCCTGCTCGGCCTCGCCCTGCAGCGGCGCCGCCGCGACCAGGCGGCGGGCTCTCACCTCCGCGTCGGGGATCTCGAGATCGATCTCGGCGAGCAGCGGGTCACGGTCGGCGACCGCCACGCCCGGCTGACGCCGTCGGAGACCCGCCTCCTCCTGTTCCTCGCCGAAGACCCCGGCAGGCCGCGCACGCGCCGCGAGATCCTGCAGCACATCTGGCGCACCGAGCACGTGACCGACGAGCGCGCCTGCGACGCCCACATCTCCAACCTGCGGCGCAAGATCGAGCGCACCCCGTCCCGCCCGGAGCGGCTCGTCACCGTGCGCTCCGTCGGCTACGCGCTCAAGCCGGTCTCGGCCATGTGAAGGTTCGCTCACACTGCCGCTGGCCCGCGCGAGCCCCGGGTAGCCGTCGGATCGAGTCGTCGCTCCAGGGGGAGGTCGTTCTTCATGAGATGGGCGCTGCTGTCCGCCTGCCTGGCCTTGCTCGCGCTCCCAAGCGTCGGCTTGGCGCAGGATGCGGAGTTCCCGGACCAGTCGAGGTTCCAGAAGGTTCTGCTCAACGACCGCCCCGGCGAGCCGATGAGCCTCGCCGTGCTCCCGGACGGGCGCGTGCTGCACACCGCCCGCACCGGTGAGGTGCGGATCCACAACCCGCGGACCGGCCTCAACACGCTCGTGGTCGACATGCGTGAGGCCCCCAAGGGGCTGTACCAGCACGACGAGGAAGGCCTCCAGGGCATCGCCCTCGACCCGAACTTCGAGGACAACCGCTGGGTCTACCTGTACTACTCACCGCGCTTGAACACGCCGACGGACGTGGTCGGCACCGGCATCAACGAGGGCGATGCGCCGGAGACGCTCAACACGGCGGAGGATCGGGCGCGGCTGGCCCTGTTTGCCGCGAACGCGAACACGAGCTATCTGTTGCTGTCGCGGTTCAGGTTCCAGGGCAACCGGCTCGACATCGGGTCCGAGCAGGAGATCATTCGGGTGCCGGCCGATCGCGGCATCTGCTGCCATGTGGGCGGGCAGATCGACTTCGATGGCGAGGGCAATCTGTTCCTGTCGACCGGCGATGACACGAACCCGTTCCAGTCGGCGGGGTATGCGCCGCTGGATGATCGCGCGAACCGCAATCCGGCGTTCGACGCACGGCGCACGGCGGGCAACACGAACGATCTGCGCGGCAAGATCCTGCGCATCCGGGTCGGCGCCAACGGCGGCTACACGGTCCCCAACGGCAACCTGTTCCGGCGCGGCCAGGCCGGCACGCGGCCGGAGATCTATGCGATGGGCCTGCGCAACCCGTTCCGCTTCGCGGTCAACCGCAACAACGGCGACATCTACGTCGGCGACTACTCGCCCGACGCCAACATGGCGGACCCGGCACGGGGTCCCGCCGGTCAGGGTCGGTGGATGGTGATCCGCCGTCCCGCAAACTACGGCTGGCCGTTCTGCGCGACGCCGGACAAGCCCTACGTCGACTTCGACTTCACCCCGGATGCGCCGCAGTCGGGCGAGGAGTTCAACTGCAATCGGCCGATCAACGACTCGCGCAACAACACCGGCCTGCGCCAGCTGCCGCAGGTGGCGTGGCCGGAGGTCTGGTACAGCTACCCCGCCTCGGACGATGGCCTGTTCCCCGAGCTGCTCCAGCATCGCGGCGGTGACGGCATCGGGCCGATGGGCGGCCCGGCATACGACTTCGACACCGACAACCGCTCACCGTTCCGCTGGCCGCGGGTGTTCGAGGGCCATCCGCTCTTCTACGAGTGGACGCGCGACTACGTGAAGCTGTTCGAGCTCAACCGCCCGAACGGCGGCCGGCTGGAGGCGATCCACCATCTCTTCGGCGGCGCCACCAGCGAGAACCCGAACATCGTCCAGGACAACCCGATGGACATGGAGTTCGGGGCCGACGGCGCGCTCTACACGCTCGAGTACGGCGACGGGTTCTTCTCCGAGAACCCGGAGGCGCAGCTGTCGCGCATCGACTTCGTGCGCGGCGGCGAGTACACGCCGGTGGTCCAGGTCTCCGCCACACCGACATCCGCGACCACCCCGCCGCTGACGGTCCAGTTCTCGAGCGCGGGCACGGAGGATCCCGATGGCGACACGATCGCCTATGCATGGGACTTCGACGCCAACGGAACCGTCGACTCGCGCGAGGCCAACCCGACGTTCACCTACACGCAGCGCGGCATCTACGAGGCAACGCTGCGCGTGACCGACACGACGGGCCGCTCGGCGTCCAACTCGGTCCGGATCATCATCGGCAACCAGGCGCCGGTGGTCAACCTGACCGTGGTCTCGACCACGCCGCCGTTCAACTTCGGCGACACCGTCCACTTCACCGTCACGGTGACCGACGACCAGCCGGTCGACTGCGCGCGCGTGAACGTGGCCTACATCCTCGGTCACGACCAGCACGGGCACCCACAGACGTCGACCGCGGGATGTGAGGGCGACATCTCGGTGCCGATCGACGAGGCGCACGTCGGCGCGGCGAACATCGCCGCCGTATTCGTGGCCACCTACACCGACATGCCGGGCGGCGGCGAGACGCCGCAGCAGGGCACGGACGAGGTCGTCCTGCGGCCGCCGGCGCCGTAGAGAGGGGGAACGTGATGGAGGACAAGAAGGTCAAGCTCAGCCGCCGCGGGTTCGTCGGCGCCGCGACTGGGGCCGCCGCGGCGGCGAGCCTGGGGCCGTGGGCGCCCGTCGCCAGCGGCCATGGCCGTGGCGTTGGCGGTGGCCGGCTGCTGCCGCGCAATCTCATCGGCATCCAGCTGTTCACCGTGCGCGACCAGGTCGCGAGCCTGGGGTTTGCTGAGGTCTTCCGGCGGCTGAGCGAGATCGGCTACCGCGAGATCGAGTTCGCCGGCTACACCGCCCAGGGCCGCCGGTGGACGAACCAGGAGCTGCGCGGGCTGCTCCGCACGTACCGGCTCCGGGCGGTCGGCAGTCACGTCGGCTACTTCTCGACGGATCCGGCGGCCTATACGTTCGAGACGCAGCTCGAGCAGGTGCTCGAGGACGCCGCCGAGATCGGCATGCCGTACATCGGCACGGCCAGCAGCCCGGGGCAGCGCTACGGCGAGACCGTCGAGGGCTACCGGCGCGCGGCGGAGGACTTCAACCGCTACGGCGCCGCGGCTCGAGCGCTCGGGCTGCGCTTCTACCAGCACAACCACTCCGGCGAGTTCGCGGTCGAGAACGGGACGCGGCTCTACGACGTGATCCTGGAGGAGACCGACCCGAGGCTGGTCTTCTTCGAGATGGACATCTTCTGGGCGTACGTCGGCCAGTCACGCTTCCCGGGCTTCAAGCCGCACGATTACCCCTGGAACATGCCCGAGCGCTTCCCGCTGTTCCACGTCAAGGACGGGGTCGACTTCAGCAACGCCGAAGCGACGGTCCCGAGGCCCCCGGGCCCGTCGTCGTTCGAATGGTTCATGACCGACGTGGGGGATGGCGACATCGCGTTCGAGCCGTTCTTCTGCGGGCTGGACATCGACGATCACCACTACATCGTCGAGCGCGACACTGCGCCGGACCCGGTGGCCAACCCGGCCGGATCGTTCAGCACCGCCGAGCGCAGCTACGACTACCTGGTCAGCCTCCGCGAGCGCTGCGGCGGAAGGGGGCGCGGCTGATCAGTGCACCTCAGACGGGGCTCGCCGTGAGCCCGTCATCTCGAACTCCCAGAAGTCCTCGCCCATGACCGGGACGGAGACGTTGTAGACCGGCACCTCGCCCACGCGGCCCTCGAAGGTCCCCGCGTGGGCGTGGCCGTGCAGCACGAGGTCGGGGTTGTGCTCGAGGATCGGCGCCGCGAGCCGGTCGGTGCCGAGGAAGGTCCAGATGTCGCGCCGCTCGCCCTCGAGCGTCTGGCCCGTCGGCGCGTAGTGCAGCAGCACGATCCGGAACGGGCACATGGAGACCGCACGGAGGCCCTCGTCGAGCGCGTCGACCTCGGCGCCGGCCTCGGCGTAGACCTGGCGCAGCAGCGGCTCGCCGAAGTCGGGGATGTGCGACCCCGCGAACCCGCCGACGAAGCCCTTGGTTCCCACCACGCCGAGCTCGGCGCCGCACACCTCGAGGATGTGATGCGAGCGGTCGAGCACCACGACCCCCGACTCCTCCAGGACCGCCGCGACCTCGCCGGCGCGTGCGGAATGGTGGTCGTGGTTGCCGAGCACGGTCAGGATCGGGATGCCGAGGTCGCGGACCGCATCGCCGAGGATCGCCGCCTGCTCGGGCTCGCCGTGCGTGGTGAGGTCGCCGGCGAGCAGGATCAGGTCGACCCGGCCCTCCAGCGAGCCGAACGACTTGCGCGCACGCTCGCGGTCGCCGTCGCGGCCGAAGTGGACGTCTCCGGCCGCCGCGATGCGGATCCGGCACTCCTCTGACTCGCCCGCCGGGCGGTGGCTGGTGTTTATCGTCATCCCTCGTGGCGGGTACCCACCTCGGGATGGCCTCAGACGAGCAGCCGTTCGCCGACATCGAGCATGCCCTCAAGCGCGCGGCGGCGGCCCTCAGGGAGGCGGACGTGCCGTTCCTGCTCGGCGGCAGCCTCGCGAGCTGGGCCCGCGGCGGGCCCGAGACGCGTCACGACCTCGATCTGATGATCAAGCCGGTCGACGTCGATCGCGCGCTCGAGGCCCTCACGGAGGCCGGCATGCGGCCGGAGCGGCCGCCCGAGCAGTGGCTGGTCAAGGCGTGGGACGGAGACACGCTCGTCGACCTCATCTATTGTCCCAAGGGCCTGCCGATGGACGACGACGTGATCGCCCGCGGCGAGGAGCTCTCTGTGCTGGGCATGGAGATCCGCGTGATGGCGCTCGAGGACGTGATGGCGACCAAGCTGATGGCACTCACGGAACACTCGCTGCGATACGAGGGCCTGCTGCAGATCGCACGTGCCCTACGCGAGCAGATCGACTGGGCGACCGTCCGCTCCCGCACGCAGGAGTCGCCGTTCGCACGAGCCTTCTTCGTGCTGCTGGAGGGCCTGGAAATCCTGCCGAGCTCCCCAGCGCGGGGCAGGGCGCATACCCGCGTACGCGTCGTCTCACCACAGGGTTCCACCGCGACAGAGGGAGGGTAGGCGACCCTCATGGCCACCACGATCACCCGTGACCACCTGCGCCGGCTCGCAGACGTCAAGCCGGAGCGCGGCCGTGTCCTCTCCGTCATCCTCAACCTCGATCCGGCCGAGTTCGCGACGCCCCCGGCCCGCTCGACCGCCGTCACCTCGGTATTGACGGAGGCCGCCCATCGCGTCGACGAGGCCGACGGGCTGACCCACGAGGAACGTGGCGCGCTCAAGGAGGACGTGGAGCGCGTGCGGGAGGCGCTGATGGCGAGCGACATCGCGCAGAACGGGACCCGCGCGGTCGCCGTCTACGCGTGCAAGCCCGCGGACCTGCTCGAGGTCGTGCGCATCAACCGTCCCGTCGAGTCCACCGTCGTGCTCGACCGCTCGCCGTACCTCGAGCCGCTCGTCGCCGAGGCGCACGAGGAGCGCTGGTGCGTGCTGCTCGTCAACCGCCGCAATGCTCGCTTCTTCGTCGGCGGCGACGGCGCGCTCGAGGAGACCGACCGCGTCGAGGACGACGTCCACAGCCAGCACGACCAGGGCGGCTGGTCGCAGGCGCGCTACCAGCGCGGGGTGGAGAAGGAGAAGGACGATCACCTCGTGCACGTCGCCGAGGTCGCGTTCGGGGCCTACAAGCAGCGCGGCTTCGACCGGCTGCTGGTCGGCGCGCCCGACGAGCTCGTGCGGGAGCTCGAGCAGCGGCTCCATCCGTACCTGCGCGAGCGGATCGTCGGCCGTCTGCACCTCGACGTGGAGAACTCCTCGATCGAGGACGTGCGCAGCGCCGCGGGCGCTGCGATCGAGGATTGGCGCCGGCGCTGCGAGCGCGAGGCGCTCGACCGGCTGGTCGAGGGCGTCGGCCGCGGCGGCCGCGGCGCGGCGGGCCTCGCGGCCGTTCTCCAGGCGCTCAACGAGGCGCGCGTGGACGCGCTCCTGGTGGGCGAGACGTTCCGCTCGGAGGGCGGGCGCGACCCCGACACCGGGATGCTGCACGCCGGCGACCACGGGCCCGACGGCAAGGAGCTCGAGCGCGTGGCGAACATCGTCGAGCCGGCGATCGAGAAGGCGATCGAGCAGTCCGCTCGGGTGATCAAGGTGCGCTACCACGACGATCTCGGCCCGCTCGGAGGGATCGGCGCGGTGCTGCGCTACTGATGCGCGTCGCGCTCCTGGGCACGGGCACCATGGGCGCCGGGATGGCGCGGAACCTGCTGGCGGCGGGGCACGAGGTGCGGGTGTGGAACCGCACGCGCGAGCGCGCCGAGGGGCTGGGCGCGACGGTCGCCGACTCTCCCGCGGAGGCGTGCGACGGCGCCGAGGTCGTGATCACCATGCTCGCCGACGGTCCCGCCGTCGAGGCGGCGACCGAGGGGCTGTCGTTCGACGGCGCCGTGTGGGCGCAGATGAGCACGATCGGCGTCGAGGCGACCGAGCGCCTGGCACGGGGCGAGTTCGTCGACGCGCCGGTGCTCGGCTCCCGCCCGCAGGCCGAGGCCGGCGAGCTGACCGTGCTCGCTTCCGGGCCGTTCGAGCGCTGCCGGCCCGTGCTCGAGGCGGTCGGCCGGATCGTCGATCTCGGGCCGGAGCCGGGAGCGGGCACCCGAATGAAGCTCGTGCTCAACCACTGGGTGATCGCGCTCGTCGAGGGACTGGCCGAGACGGTGCTGCTGGCCGAGCGGCTGGGCCTCGAGCCGCAGGCGTTCCTCGACATCATCGACGGCGGGCCGATGGGCCCGCCCTATGCCAAGCTCAAGGGCACGAACATGGTCGAGCGCCGCTACGAGCCGAACTTCTCGCTCGCCCTCGCGCGCAAGGATGCCGATCTGATCGCCGCGGTCGCCGACGATCTCCCGCTCGCGCGGCTGATCTCCGAGCGCATGGGCCGGGCGATCGAGGCGGGGCACGGCGACGAGGACTTCTCGGCCGTGGTGGAGGCGGGCCGGTGACGAGCGCACTCATCATCGTCGACTTCCAGAACGACTTCTGCCCGGGCGGCGCGCTGGCGGTGCCCGACGGCGACGCGATCGCGGGCCGGATCAACGAGCTCGCCGGCTCGGGCGACTACGACCTCGTCGTCGCCACCCGCGACTGGCACCCGCCCGACCACGGCTCGTTCGCCGAGCAGGGCGGCCCGTGGCCGGTGCACTGCGTCGCCGGCACGCCGGGCGCCGAGCTCCACCACGCGCTCGACCCGACGCCGATCGACGCCGTCGTCGACAAGGGCCAGGACCCGGGGACCGAGGGGTACTCGGGCTTCGAGGGCACTGACCTGGCGGCGCTCCTGCGCGGGCGCGACGTCGATCGGGTCACGGTCGTCGGGCTCGCCACGGACTACTGCGTCAAGAACACGGCGCTGGACGCCATGCGCGAGGGCTTCGCGGTCACCGTCGACAGCACGGCCGTGCGTGGCGTCGACGTGGAGCCCGGCGACTCCGAGCGCGCGCTGGACGAGGTGCGGACGGCCGGCGCGAGCGTCGCCTGATGCCCGCGCCCGAGCGGCTGATGAACGTCCTGCGGCGGCATGTCGCCGACCAGCGCGTGCTGGCCGTGATGGCCGAGGTGCCGCGCGAGCGCTTCGTCCCGGCCGACCTGCGCGAGGAGGCGTGGGAGAACATCCCGCTGCCGATCGGGTCCGGCCAGACGATCTCGCAGCCGCTCGTCGTGGCGCGCATGTGCGAGCTGCTCGAGCTGTCCGGCGACGAGACCGTGCTCGACGTCGGCACCGGCTCGGGCTACCACGCGGCGCTGCTCGCCCGGCTGGCACGCCACGTGTACTCGATCGAGGTCCACGCCTCGCTCTCGCGCCAGGCCGCCGACAACCTGCGCGCCGCGGGGATCGAGAACGTCACGCTGGCGGTCGGCGACGGCTCGCGCGGCCTTCCCGAGCACGCGCCGTACGAGGCGATCAACGTCGCCGCCGCGGCCGGCGGGGCGATCCCGCCCGCGCTCGCCGAGCAGCTCGCCCCCGGCGGCCGGCTCGTCGCGCCGGTCGAGGACGGCGAGCAGCGCCTGGTGGTCGCCCGCCGCACCGATGACGGCGTCGCGCTGACCGAGCTCGAGCGGGTCCGTTTCGTGCCGCTCGTCAGCCGACGCGGCTGAGGCGCGGGTTGGGCCGCAGCTCGCGCCCCACCTTCCCTCCCGGCCGGCCCTCGACCATCACGACGTCGGCCGTGAAGTCGTTCGAGCCGCGGATCAGCGACGAGCCGACGCCGTAGGCGTCGACCGGCACGCCCTCGGCCTCGAACGCGCGGATCCGGTCGGCGGTGAAGCCGCCGGAGACGACGATCTTCACCGCCGGGCAGCCGTGGGCGTCGAGCTCGTCGCGCACGAGGCGCACGAGCTCCGTGGTCACGCCCGTGGGCGCGTCGTCGCCGTAGCGCTCCTGCAGCGCGTAGTCCGCGATCCGGTCCGACGTGTCGAGCCGCACGCCCCAGAGGTCGCCGCCCAGCGCGTCGGCTGTCTCGAGCGCGGTCTGCACCGAGTGGTTCGCGAAGTCGACGAGCACGGTGACGTTCATCTCGTGCGCGAACTGATCGGCGAACTTCGTCGCGGCGAGCGCAGTGTCGCCGCCGTAGGCCGCGATCAGGCCGTGCGGCACGGTGCCGACGCCGCGACCGCCCCACCAGGAGGCCTGGGCGTCGGTCGAGACGCCGATCGCGCCGGCCACGTGCGCCGCCCAGCCGTCGCCGGTCTGGACGAGCCAGTGGTCGTGGCGGGCCGGGAAGTACAGGATCGGCTTGCCGTTCGCCGCCTCCACCACCTCGTGGACGTTGCGCATGATCAGCGTGCGGCGCGCCATGCAGCCGAGGTAGACGGTCTCGAGGTGGGCGAACAGCGAGTAGTCGCCCTCGATCGTCATGACCGTCTCCCACGGCGAGATCTCGTCGCCCTCGTAGAGCGCCTGGACCTCGAGCTCCTTGAAGCCGTTGACCCAGCGTCCGTCGGGGCCGCGGTGGCCGCTGCACTGCTTGAGCACTGCGATCGCCTCATCGATCCCCCCGAGCACCGACTCCTTTCGCTGGAAGACCTGCATGACCACGCGCGGGTGGTGGTCGTCGGCCTCCAGAAGCGCCTTCGTGTGGTTGAAGTAGGCGTCCGAGTAGTACCCGTCGCGGATCTTCTCCACGGGCAGCCGGAACACGCTCGGCGACAGTCGCTGCCGATCGGCCAGGGTCATGGCACCGGAGTATGGCTAGCCTCTCGCGGCCGTGAACCTGATTCAGGCCATCGTGCTGGGGATCGTGCAGGGGCTCACCGAGTTCCTGCCCATCTCGTCGAGCGCCCATCAGCGGATCGTCCCGGCGCTCCTGGGCTGGGAGGACCCCGGCGCGGCGTTCACGGCGGTCACGCAGCTCGGGACCGAGGCGGCGGTGCTGATCTACTTCCGCCACGAGCTGTGGGCTATCGCCACCACGTGGCTGCGCGGCCCGCGGCGTTACGAGGACCCGGACGTGCGGCTTGGCTGGTTCCTCATCGTCGCGACGATCCCGATCGGCGTTCTCGGGTTCATCTTCCGCAACGACATCGAGACCGGCGCACGGAACCTCTGGCTGATCGGCACGGTCCTGATCGTGTTCGCGCTCGTGCTCGGCTACGCGGATCGCGTCGGACGGCACGAACGCGAGATCGACCAGCTGTCGGTGCGCGACGGTGTCCTCATCGGGCTCGCGCAGTCGCTGTCGCTGGTCCCGGGCGTGTCGCGGTCCGGCGCGACCATGAGCGCCGGCCTGCTGCTGGGCCTGCAGCGCCCGGCGGCGGCTCGGTTCTCGTTCCTGCTCGCCGTGCCGGCGGTGGTGGCGAGTGGCCTGTTCGAGCTCAAGGACGTCATCACCGGCGACGAGCGCGCGACGACGCCGGTCGGCTACGTGCTGATCGCGACGCTGATCGCGTTCATCGTCGGCTACGCGGCGATCGCCTGGTTGCTCCGGTACCTCGCCCACCACTCCGTGCGGGTGTTCGTGATCTACCGGATCCTGTTGGGCGGTACCGTTCTTGTCCTCGTGGCGACCGGAGCGATCAGCTGATGGCCAAGGTGTTCGAGCAGATCGACGACTCGCTGCGGGAGTTCATCGAGGCGCAGTCGATGTTCTTCGTCGCGACCGCCCCCAGCGGCGACGGCGGCCACGTGAACCTGTCGCCGAAAGGCGGTCGCAACCTGTTCCGCGTGACGGACCCGCTCGGCTTCGCGTACGTGGACCTGATGGGCAGCGGGATCGAGACGATCGCGCATCTGCGCGAGAACGGCCGCATCGTGGTCATGTTCTGCGCGTTCGAGGGGCCGCCGAAGATCGTGCGCCTCCACGGCGTCGGCCGCCCGGTACAGCAGAACGACGACGGGTTCGCCGAGCTGCTCGCGACGTTCGACGTCTCCGACGAGCAGCGGCGCGCCGTGCGCTCGGTGGTCACCGTCGAGATCACTCGGGTCGGCGACTCGTGCGGCTTCGTCGTGCCGCGGATGGACTACGTGGGCGAGCGGGACCAGCTCTACCGGTTCGCCGACAACCGCATCCGCAAGCTCGGCGAGGAGGCGGTGCTCGAGTACGTCAGCGAGAACAACGCCGAGAGCCTCGACGGGCTCACGGGCCTC
>JBKOYW010000393.1:0-2689 GCA_046744275.1 Actinomycetota bacterium | reverse complement strand
CGAGCAGCTGCGCGAGTCGACGGCCGAGCTGGAGAGCCAGGTCGAGCGCCTGCGCGGCGTCGCGCACGACGCCAGGGCGCGCGAGAAGGAGGTTCGCGACGCACTGCGCATGCTCGCTGCGGCCAAGCCGTGGCAGCGCCGCGCCGTCGTCGCCGATCTCGGAGCGCGCGGCCTGTTGTAAGGCACACTTCCGGCCCATGAGGCTCGGCATCATGTTCCGGCCCGAGTGGCCGCCGGAGGAGCTGCTCGAGTTCGCGCGCCGCGCCGAAAGCGACGGCTTCGCGGAGCTGTGGCTGGTCGAGGACTGCTTCCTGGTCGGCGGCCTCACGATGGCGGCGAGCGCACTGGCGGCGACCGAGCGGATGCGCGTCGCGATCGGCCTGCTGCCCGCCGCGATGCGCAACCCGGCGATCTCGGCGATGGAGATCGCCGGCCTGGCGCGGCTGCACCCGGGCCGCTTCGCGGCCGCGTTCGGGCACGGCGTCGAGGACTGGATGCGCCAGATCGGAGCGCGGCCACCGAACCGGCTGGTGGCGCTGGAGGAGATCGTGTCCGCGGTCCGGCGCCTGCTGGCCGGCGAGACAGTGAGCATGGACGGCGGCCACGTGCGTCTCGACGACGTCAAGCTCGCGCACGTGCCGGCCGAGCCGCCGCCGATCCTGATCGGAACCACGGGCCCGCGGGCGCTGGAGATCGCGGGACGCGTGGCGGACGGGTTCCTGCTCGCCGAGGGGAGCGGGCCGGCGGCGGTGCGCTGGGCGCGGTCCGTCGCGGGCGGTGCCGGCGAGACGGCGGTCTACGCGTGGCTGAGCCTCGACGACGACCGCGACGCCGCCGCCGAGGCGCTCCGTCCCGGCCTCGAGTCGTGGCGCCGTATGGGCCTCTACCCGCGGCTGTTCGAGCTCGCCGGCGTGGGCGAGGACGCGAGCTCGCTGTCGCTCGACGCGGTCCGCGCGATGGCGGTCGCAGGGAACGCGGATGACTGCGCCCGTGCCGTGCGGGCGCTGGGGGAGGCGGGCGCGACGAGCGTCGTGGTCGTGCCGCGCCACGAGGACCACGAGTCGCAGGTCGCCCGGTTCGCCGCCGAGGTTCTCCCGCAGCTGCGCTGAACCGCGCGAAGATACGCCGGTGCCGCGCCTGCGGACGCGAGACCCGCTCTTCCACGCCGCGATCGAGGCCACCGAGGCCGCGATCGTCAACGCCCTGCTCGCGGCCGAGACGATGATCGGGCGCGACGGCATCACCGCCCACGCGCTCACCGCCGAGCGGCTGCTCGACGCGATCGAGCGCGTGCGGCGCGGCTAGAGGGTGCCCATGCGCTCGAGCATCTCGCGCAGCGAGGCGCCGTCGAGGTGGACGGCGAAGTGCCGCTCGATCCCGCGGGCGTAGACGGGCCACATCCGGCGCAGGAGCTCGACGCCCTCCTCGGTGAGCGTGACCTGGAGCGCGCGGCGGTCGGCCGGGTCGGGCTCACGGCGGACGCACCCGGCCGCCTCGACGCGGTCGACGAAGCGGCTCATCGCGGTCGGGCTGAGCACCACCTCGTCGGCCAGCTCCTTCACGCGCAGGCTCCGGCCGGGCCGGCGATAGAGCGTCCACAGCAGGTCGTACCAGCTGAGGTCGGGGAGGCCGGCCTCGGCCAGGTCGCGCCCGATGGCGCGGGTCACGCGTGCGTGGGCGTTGAGGAAGGCGCGCCAGGTGGCGAGCTGCTCGTCGTCGAGTTCGGGCACGTCCGGGATGATAGCTGCACTTGCATTAGGTGCAGATGCATGTATTCTCTTCGACATGCTCTCAGACAAGGTCGTTCTCATCACAGGCGGTGGCGGAGGGATCGGCCGCGCCGCCGCGCGCCGGTTCCTGGACCAGGGCGCATCGGTCGTTCTCAGCGGTACGCGGGAGTCCGTGCTCGCGGACGCGCGCGCCGAGCTCGATCCGGCGGGCGAGCGCACGCTGCTCGCCGCCGGCCAGATCACCAGCCGCGAGCAGGCGCAGGAGCTGGTTGGGCGCGCGGTCGAGCGGTTCGGCGGCGTCGACGTGCTCGTCAACAGCACCGGCATCTTCCGGCCGTCACCGTTCGAGGAGCAGACGGAGGAGCACTTCGAGGAGGCGCTCGGCTCGATCCTGCGGCCGACGTTCTGGGTCTCGCAGGCCGTGGTGCCGTCGATGCGCGAGCGCGGCGGCGGAGCGATCGTCAACGTCGGCTCGATGTGGGCGCTCGACGCGATCGCCACCACGCCCACGAGCGCCTACTCGGCGGCGCAGGCCGGGCGCCACGTGCTCACCAAGAACCTCGCGATCGAGCTCGCGGCTGATGGCATCCGCGTCAACACCGTCGCGCTGGCATTCGTCGAGACGCCCGCCTACGAGCGGTTCATGTCGCCCGAGGAGGCGCAGGCGGTGCTCGACTCGGTCGACGGCTTCCACCCGCTCGGCCGCCGCGGCCAGCCGGAGGACGTGGCCGAGGCCGTGGTCTTCCTCGCCGGCGACGGAGCGCGCTGGATCACCGGGACGACGTTGCCCACCGACGGCGGGGTGCTCGCGGGCCGGAGCCCGGCCCTGCACGCAGAGGTCGCTGCCGCCTGAGTCATCACGTCGACTGCGAGGCCGTGCCGAGCGTGATCGACACGGTCCGCGTCGCGCCGCTCCGCACGACGGTCAGAGAGACGCGGTCGCCGGGCTTCTTCTGGGC
>JBKOYW010000369.1:0-9070 GCA_046744275.1 Actinomycetota bacterium | reverse complement strand
GCGCCACGCGGCGCACGACGATCGTGATCGGGCGGCCCCGCGCGACGATCGCGGCGCCCCGCCCGCGCGCGGCCACACCGTCATCTACGGGCGCAACCCGGTGCGCGAGGCCCTGCGCGGCCGCCGTCGCGTCCATCGAATCTGGGCGACCGAGGGTGCCGCCGACGAGGGCTGGAGCGTCCAGCGGGCGACGGCCGAGGAGATCGAGGCCCGCTGCGGCTCCGACGCCCACCAGGGCGTCTGCGCGGAGGTCGACCCGTACCCGTACGCCGACGCCGCCGACCCGCTCGCGGCCGCCGAGCCGCTGATCGTCGCGCTCGACGAGGTCACCGATCCGCAGAACCTCGGCGCGGTGGCGCGCACCGCCGAGGCGGTCGGTGCGACCGGCGTCGTGATCCCGGAGCGGCGCTCGGCGGAGGTCACCGCGGCGGTCTGCAAGGCGTCGGCCGGCGCTGTCGAGCACCTGCCGGTGGCCCGCGTGCGCAACCTGGCCGACTTCCTCGCCGACGCCAAGGCGGCCGGCGCCTGGTGCTACGGCGCGGCGGCTGGCGCGCGCACGCCGTACACCGCGCCGGACTACTCGGGCGGCGTCGTGCTCGTCCTCGGGGCCGAGGGGAAGGGCCTCCGCCCGCGGGTCGCCGCGGCCTGCGACGACCTCGTCTCGCTGCCGCTCCGCGGCCGCATCGAATCGCTCAACGTGAGCGCCACGGCCGCGGTCCTGCTGTACGCGATCTTGCAGTCACGGCTTGACGCGTCCACATAAGCGTGCAACCCTGTCGCCCATAACGTTGAGCTTGAGGGTTATTGATGGGCTCTCAGCTCGGGCGATAGGGCGCCGGGGGAGGTGTGCGCCACGACGAATGGACCCAAAACGGGCCCAGGGAAGGACGTGCTCGTGGCCAGACTGTCTCCAACAAGAGCTCAAGCTCAAGTACAACTTGAGGATGGGTACCTCATCGCGCTCGCGAAGCAGGGGAGCGCGGATGCGTACGACCGCCTCGTGCGGCGCTATTACTCGTTCGTGCGCCTGAAGGCGTCGTCGTACTTCCTGGTCGGCGGCGACTCCGAGGACCTGATCCAGGAGGGGCTCGTCGGGCTCTACAAGGCGATCCGGGACTTCCGCAGCGACCGCGAGTCGAGCTTCCGCAACTTCGCCGAGCTCTGCATCACGCGTCAGATCATCACCGCGGTCAAGACGGCGACCCGGAACAAGCACACGCCGCTCAACGGCTACGTCTCCTTCTCCGCCGCGCCCGCCGGCGCCTCCGACTCCGAGCCGACGCTCGACGAGGTGCTGCCGGGCTCGACCGTCCACGACCCCGTCAACCAGGTGATCTCCTCGGAGGAGCTGCGCTCGCTCGTGGCGTGCCTGTCGACCGTGCTCTCCGATCTCGAGTCGCGCGTCCTGAGCCTCTACCTCGACGGCCACTCCTACACGGCCATCGGCGAGAAGATCGGCTGCGACTGCAAGACCGTCGACAACGCGCTCCAGCGGGTCAAGCGCAAAGTCGGTGCGCACCTGACCACGCGCAACGTCGTGCTGTAATGGCGCCGTGCCGACCTGGTTGATCATCGTCATCGTCGTCCTGCTGCTGCTGGCGGTCGGCGGCGCCTTCGCGCGCGCCCGCCAGCTCCGGCGCTCGCGCCCCGCCTTCGAGCGCTCCCTCGAGCAGGTCAACCGCGACCTCGCCGCGGCCGCCGCCGCGGACCGTGGTTGGAACCGCGACACGCTCGAGGAGGCCGCGCGCCGGATCTACGCCGAGCAGCGCGGCACCGAGCCGCCCGAGCTCGTGCTCGTCGAGGTGCTCGACCGCCCCGGCACCGACCAGGACCAGGCGGTCTTCCGCTGCGGCGACGCCCGCCTCACGCTCGGCCGCCGCGACGGCGAGTGGGTGTCCGAGTCGCTCACGTAGCCGTTCGCACGACCACGCGGTTGCCGGAGGGGTCCTCGAGCTGCGCCTCCGTGCCGTCGGGCAGAACCACCTCGAAGTCCTCCAGCCCGCGCGAGCCGGGCGGTGGCGGTGGCGCTCCCTCGCCCTGCCACGTGTTGAGCCCGATGTGGTGGTGGTAGCCGTCGCGCGAGAGGAAGAGCGCTCCCGGATAGCTGCGGACCGTCACGTCGAGCCCGAGCCGGCCGGCGTAGAAGGCCTCGGCGGCGGCGAGGTCCGCGACGTGCAGGTGGACGTGGCCCATGGTCGTCCCGTCCGGCATCCCGGGGTCGTCGCCGCCCGGCAGCTGGCTCAGCACCGAGTCGACGTCGAGCGCCACCGTCCCCATCCGCAGCTCGCCGTCGGGCCCGTACTCCCACTCCGACCGCGGCCGGTCGCGGTAGAGCTCGATGCCGTTGCCCTCCGGGTCGCGCAGGTACAGCGCCTCGCTGACGAAGTGATCGGAGGCGCCCGTGAAGCGCTCGCCGGACTCCAGCACCCGCCGCAGGGCGCGCGCCAGCGAGGGTCGATCCGGGACCAGCAGCGCCAGGTGGAAGAGCCCCGTGCGGCCCGGCGGGGCGGGCGGCGCGTCGGGGTCGCCGATCAGCTCGATCACCGGGACGTCGGCGCCGAGCGAGACGTCGCCGTCGTCGGCGGACAGCGTCTTCAGGCCGATCGTTTGCTCGTAGTACGACCGGAGGCGGTCGAGGTCGGCCACCCGCAGGCGGACCCGGCCGATCATGCCGCCCTTGGCCGCCGGTGCTTGACGTCCTCGAGGATGCGCAGCACCTCGCCGGGCTCGTCGCACACGTACAGGGCCGACACGTCGGACTCCGAGATGTTGCCCTCGGCGAGCACCGTGTCGCGCAGCCAGTCGATCATGCCGCCCCAGAAGGCCCTGCCGGCCAGCACGATCGGGAAGTAGCGGATCTTCTGCGTCTGGCGAAGCGTCGCGGCCTCGAACGTCTCGTCGAGCGTGCCGAACCCGCCCGGGAAGACGACAAACCCGCTGGCGTAGCGGACGAACATCACCTTGCGCGCGAAGAAGTAGTGGAAGTCGAGCTCGACGTCGACGTACCGGTTGACGCCCTGCTCGTTCGGCAGGTCGATCCCGAGCCCGACCGACGGCACGCCCGCCTCGATCGCGCCGCGGTTGGCCGCCTCCATGATCCCGGGACCGCCACCGGTGATGATCGCGTAGCCGGAATGGCCGAGGGTGCGCGCCATCTCGCGCGCCGCCTGATAGCGCGGATGGTCGCGCGGCGTGCGCGCCGAGCCGAAGATCGACACCGCCTTGCCGATGTGGCTCAGCGTCTTGAAGCCGGCCCGCAGCTCGTCCTGGATCCGCAGCACGCGCTGGGCGTCCGTGAGCTCCGAGAGGATCGCCGTGGTCTCGGCCTCGAGCAGCTCCTCGTCGGGCGTGGTCGGATGCCGCGGCGGGTGTGGCTCGTCGACCATCCCACTAGCGTAGTCCCGAGATGGGCCCACCCACCCCGCCCGCCTACACGCGACTGGCCGTCGACGAGCGACGGCGGCAGCTGCTCGAGCTCGGCGCCGAGCTGTTCGCCCGCCACGCCTACGAGGAACTCAGCATGGCCCGCATCGCGCGCGAGGCGGGGATCAGCAAAGCGCTGCTCTACCACTACTTCCCGTCCAAGCAGGCGTACTTCTCGGCCACGCTCGAGCAGGCGGCGGAGGAGCTCGCGGAGGTCACCGCCCCTGAGCCCGAGCTCCCGCCGGTCGAGCAGCTCTCCGCCAGCCTCGACGCCTACCTGGCGTGGGTCGAGCGCCACATGGGCGCCTACGACAAGCTGATCCGCAGCGTCGGCGCGGTGCCCGAGGTGCGCGAGCTGGTCGAGCGCGTGCGCGGCGAGACCGCAGACCGGATCCTGGCCGGCATCGCTGCCGGCCGCGAGCCCGGACCGATGCTGCGCGCCGCCGTCCGTGGCTGGCTGTGGTTCATGGACGGCGCGGTGCTCGACTGGATCGAGCACCGCGACATCGACAGGCAACGGCTGCACGGCCTCCTGCTCGGCACGCTGCTGGGTGCCGTGACCGCGAGCGGCGAACTTAGTGGCTGACGCCCGCCCACGATCGGGTCGTGATGACGGCTGTCCGTCAGCCACTCAGCGGCTGACGCGCAGCACCATGATCGCGCGGTCGTCCCGCGTGCGCTCGGGCTCGAACGCGGCCACCGCTTCGTCCACCGCCGCCGCCACCGCCTCCGCCGTCCCGCCCGCGGCAGCGTCCACGGCGTCGCGCAGACGCGTCTCGCCGAAACGGTCGCCGCTCGCGTCGCGCGCGTCGACCACGCCGTCCGTGTAGAGCACCAGCGTGTCCCCGGCCGCCAGTTCGAGCTGGTACGGCTCGAGCACCGGCTTGGCCTCGACCCCGAGCAGCGTCCCGCGCACGATGACCTCCTCCGCCCGGCCGCCCGCGTGCACGAGCAGCGGGTAGGGATGACCGCCGAAGGCCAGGCTCGCCTCGAACCCGCCGTCGGCCACCCGGTCGAGCCGGACGAGCCCGACAGTGCAGAACGCCGCCTCCGACGACTGGCGGCGCAGCGCCTCGTTGAGGAACCGCAGCATGTCCTCGGGCCGTTCGTCGCGCAGTGCGATCGCGCGCAGGGTGTGGCGTGCGAGCCCCGTAAGCACCGCCGCCGCCGTGCCCTTGCCGGCCACGTCGCCGACCGCCACCAGCCACCGGTCGGGCGACATGTCGAAGCAGTCGTAGAAGTCGCCGCCGACCGTGCCGCCGTCGGCGATCGAGTGGTACCGGACGGCGACCTCGAGGCCTGGGATCTCTGCGAGCTCCTCCGGCAGCAGCCCCTCCTGGAGCGTCCGCGCGATGTAGGCGCGCTCCTCGTACAGCCGCGCGCGCTCGAGCGCGTTCGCCGCCTGGTCGGCCAGCGCCGCGAGGAAGGCCCGGTCGCCGGCCATGAAGCGGCGCGCCGTCCGGTTGCAGAGGACGAGCGCGGCGAACACCCTGCCGCCGAACGCGATCGGGACCACCACCATCGCCTCGAACGCTCCGGTGATCACCGCGCGCAGCTCGGGGTAGCGCTCCCAGTCGTCGAGCGTCTCCAGGTACACCGGCTCGCCGGTGCGCAGCGCGTCGCAGACCGGCGCGTCGAGGTGGAGCGGGAACCGCCGCCACGTCGCCATCGCGGTCTCCTCGAACCCGCGGTCGTAGCGCATGTGGACCTCGTCGCCGATGCGGAAGGCGAGCGCGCCGGCGGCCGCGTAGAAGTCGTCGACGGCCTGGCCGACCACCACCTCTCCCACCTCGTCCTCCGAGCTCGCCGCCGAGAGCGCCGCGGTCACCCGCTGCAGGCGCGCCACCCGGTCGGCCGCCAGCTCTGCCTCGCGGCGCGCCTCGCGCTCGCGCGAGAGCAGCAGCTCCCGGTCGCGGTCGGCCGCGTAGCGCTCGGACAGGTCGATCACGATCGCCACGACGCGCAGCGGATCGCGATCGAGCGTGACGCCGCTCAGGAGGACCGGCGCACGCGTCCCGTCCGGCCGGACGTACTCCTTCTCGTAGGGCGCCACCCACCCCTCGGCGACCAGCTTGCGGGTGACCTGGTCGTCCTGCGCCGCCCACTCGGGCGCCGTGATCGCGCGCCAGCTGATCTCGCCGCGCTCGAGCTCCTCGCGCGTGCGCCCGACGATCGCGAGCCACGCGTCGTTGGACTCGAGGACCCGCTCGTCGTCCGAGATGGTGACGCCGACGACATTGGCGTCGACGAGCAGGCGGAACCGCCGCTCGTCGTCAGCGGTCGGTTCCGAAGATGCGATCGCCGGCGTCTCCCAGGCCCGGGCGGATGTAGCCGTTGTCGTCCAGCTCGCGGTCGAGCGCGGCCGTCAGGATCGGCACTTCGGGATGGGCGCTCCGCAGCGCCTTGACGCCCTCGGGCGCCGCGACCAGGCAGACGAACGTGATCCGCTGCGCCCCCGCGCGCTTGAGGCGGGCGATCGCCTGCGTCGAGCTGCCGCCGGTCGCCAGCATCGGGTCGACCACGAACACCTCGGCGTCGGCCACGCCCGACGGGATGTTCTCGTAGTAGCCGACCGGGCGCAGCGCCTCCTCGTCGCGGTACATGCCGAGGTGGCCGACGCGCGCGTCGGGCACGAGCCGCAGGAAGCCGTCGACCAGGCCGAGCCCGGCGCGCAAGATGGCGACCAGCACCACCTCGTCGGCCAGCCGCGTGCCCTGCGCGCTCTCGAGCGGCGTCTGCAGCTGGTACTCGTCGTGCCGCAGCCCACGCATCGCCTCGTAGGCGAGGATCATCGCCGCGTCGTCGAGCGTCTGCCGGAACACGCCGTGCGGCGTCCCATGGTCGCGCAGGATCGAGACGAGGCGCCGCAGCAGCACGTGGTCGACGACCGTTACCCCCTCCATCGATGCGGAACCTACTGGACGCGACGCCCGACGGCGACACGCTTCGACTAGGCTCGCGCCGGTGTCCGCCCCTCGCCGCAACGTCGAGCTGAAGGCGCTCGACCCGGATCCCGTGCGCTCGCTGGCCACGTGCCGCGAGCTGGGGGCGGAGGACCGCGGGGTGCTCCGCCAGCGCGACACCTACTTCCGGACCCGTGCCGGGCGCCTGAAGCTGCGCGAGGAGGAGCCCGGCGGCGCCGTGCTGATCCAGTACGACCGGCCCGACGCCGCCGAGGCGCGCGAGAGCCGGTACCGCCTCACGCGGGTCGACGACCCGGACGACCTGCGCGCCTCGCTCGACGCCGCGCTCGGCACGCTCGTCGTGGTCGAGAAGGAGCGCCGGCTGCTGCTGTGGGACGGCGTGCGGATCCACCTCGACACCGTCGAGGGGCTTGGCTCGTTCGTGGAGCTCGAGGGCGTCGCGCCGCCCGACTCCGACCTAGAGCCCGAGCGCGAGAAGGTCGCCCACCTGCAGCAGGCGCTCGGCATCGGCGAGGTGCTGACCGACTCCTACTCGGACCAGCTGCTCGGTCCCGACGCGCTGGTCGCCGCCGCGCGCGAGGCGATGGGCCGCGCGCACGCGCCGTACTCGCGGTTCCGCGTCGGCGCGGCGCTGCGCGCCGAGGACGGCTCGATCCACGCCGGCGCCAACGTCGAGAACTCGGCGTACCCGCAGGGGCAGTGCGCCGAGGCGTCGGCGATCGGGGTGCTGGTGGCCGCAGGGCGAAAGCGCGTGCTGGAGGCGGCGGTGATCGCCGACTCCGACGACGTCTGCGTGCCGTGCGGCGGCTGCCGTCAGCGGCTGCGCGAGTTCATGCCGCTCGACGGCCTCGTCCACCTCTGCTCGGCGCGCGGGGAGCGCAGGACCGTGACGTTCGAGACGCTGCTGCCGATGTCGTTCGGCCCGGAGTTCCTGCCGGAATGAACGTCATCGCCCAGCGCGCCCCGCGCCTCGGGATCATCCTCGGCTCGGGCCTCGGGGCGGTCGCCGAGGCGCTCGAGGATGCCGAGACGATCTCGTACGCCGACCTGCCGGACTTCCCCGCGCCGAGCGTGCACGGGCACGCCGGCACGCTCGCACTCGGCACCCTCTCCGGCGTGCCGGTCGCCTGCCTGCAGGGCCGCCGGCACGTGTACGAGGGCGGCGACCCGGGGGCGATGCGCGGTCCCGTGCGCGCGCTGAAGGCGGCCGGCGCCGAGGCGCTGTTCGTCACCAACGCCGCCGGCTCGCTCAACGCCGAGGTCGGGCCCGGATCGCTGATGGCGATCAGCGACCACATCAACATGCTCGGCGTCAATCCGCTCACGGGCCCGAACGACGACGCCATCGGCCCGCGCTTCCCGAGCCTGCGCGACGCGTACGACCCCGAGCTGCGCGCCATGCTGCACGAGGTTGCCGGCGACCTCGGCATCCCGCTCGCGGAGGGCGTCTACCTCGCGACCGCCGGCCCGAGCTTCGAGACGCCGGCCGAGATCCGCGCCTTCCGCACGCTCGGCGCGGACGCCGTCGGCATGTCCACGGTCCCCGAGGTGATCCTCGCGCGCCACGCGGGGCTCAGGGTCGCCGCCGTGTCGGCGATCACCAACCTCGCCGAGGGTATGGGCGGCGAGGCGCTCTCGCACGAGCAGACGCTGCGCTACGCGAACCAGGCGGCGGGCGACCTCACGCGACTGATCATCGGCTTCTGCGAGGCCTACGGTGCTCGCGGCTGAGGTCATCCGCCGCAAGCGCGACGGCCACGCGCTGAGCGCCGAGGAGGTCGAGTTCCTCGTCGCGGGCATCACCGACGGCTCGCTGTCGGACGCCCAGGTCGGCGCGCTCGCGATGGCGATGTTCCTGCGCGGGATGGAGCCGGACGAGCGCGTGGCGCTCACATCCGCGATGACACGCTCCGGCGAGGTGCTCGAGTGGGACCTCGACCGGCCGGTGGTCGACAAGCACTCGACCGGCGGGGTGGGCGACAAGGTGTCGCTGATGCTGGCGCCGATCGTCGCCGCGTGCGGGGGCGCGGTGCCGATGATCTCCGGCCGCGGGCTCGGCCACACGGGCGGCACGCTCGACAAGCTCGACACCATCCCGGGCTACGACACCAGGCCGGACGTCGACCGGCTCCAGCGGGTGGTGGACGAGGTCGGCTGCGCGATCGTCGGCCAGACCGCCGAGGTGGCGCCCGCCGACCGCAGGCTGTACGCGATCCGCGACGCCACCGGCACCGTCGAGTCGATCCCGCTGATCGTCGCCTCGATCCTGTCGAAGAAGCTCGCCGCCGGGCTCGACGCGCTCGTGATGGACGTCAAGTTCGGGTCCGGCGCCTTCCTCCCGGGGCGCGACGATGCCGAGGAGCTGGCGCGGGCGCTCGTCGACGTGGCCGGCGGCGCCGGCCTGCCGACCGTGGCGCTGCTGACCGACATGGACGAGGTGCTCGGGACGACGGCCGGCAACGCCGTCGAGGTCCGCGAGGCGATCGACTACCTCACCGGCGCCGCGCGCGAGCCGCGGCTGCACGAGGTCACGATCGCGCTCGCCGCCTCGCTGCTCGAGCAGGCCGGGCTGGCGGAGCACGGCCGGGCGGCGGCGCAGCAGGCACTCGACTCGGGCGCGGCCGCAGAGCGCTTCGCGGCCATGGTCGTCGCGCTCGGCGGCCCCAGCGACCTCCTCGAGAAGCCGGATCTCGCCATCGCGCCGGTCACGAAGCCCGCCGTCC
>JBKOYW010000373.1:0-4090 GCA_046744275.1 Actinomycetota bacterium | reverse complement strand
CTCGGGCTCGGGCTCCACGACGGTGGGCGCCTCGGGCGCCGCGGCCGGCGCACCCGCGGCGGTGTCGCTCGCCGGGGCACCCTCGCCCGCGGGGGCGCCCGCCTCCTGCGGCACGCGGTCGCCCACGTTCGGGTCCTGGATCGCCTCGCGGCGGCCCGGGCCGACGTTGCCGACGGCCGGCATCGCCGGCTCGTCAGCGGCCTGCGCGGCGGCGCCGGCCTCTGCGGACGTGGTGCCCTCGGGCGGCGGCGCCTGCTGGACGGCCTCGGCGACCTGGGCCTCGGCGACGTCGCGAGTCTCCGCCTCGGTCTGGGTCAACGCCTCGGCGGCGGCGCGCTCCTCGGCCTCCTTGCGGGCCTGCTCCTCCGCCTCGCGGCGGGCGCGTTCCTCGGCCTCGCGGCGGGCCTGCTCCTCGGCCTCCTTGCGCGCCTGCTCCTCCTCGGCGCGGAAGCGGGCGCGGCCCTCCGCGACCACGTCGCCGATCGCCTTGGTGACGAGCGTGCAGGCGCGGATCGCGTCGTCGTTGCCGGGCACGACGTAGTCGATCCCGTCGGGGTCGCAGTTGGTGTCGACGAGCCCGATGATCGGGATCCGCAGGCGCTGCGCCTCGCGGACCGCGATCGCCTCGGTCTTGAGGTCGACCACGAACATCGCGTCGGGGACGCGCTGCATGTTCTTGACGCCGCCAAGGTTGGCCTGGAGCTTCTCGAGGTCGGCCTCGGCGGCCAGGCGCTCGCGCGTGGGCAGCAGCGCGAGCTGGCCCTCGGCCGCGTAGCGCTCGAGGTCGTGCAGGCGCTTGATGCGCAGCGAGATCGTCTGGAAGTTGGTCAGCAGGCCGCCGAGCCACCGGTGGTTGACGTACGGCTGGCCGGCCGCCTCCGCGATGTCCTTGATGCCGTCGCGGGCCTGCTTCTTCGTGCCGACGAACAGGACGGTCCCGCCCCGATGGGCGATCCCGGACGCGAAGTTCTGCGCCTGCGCGAGCAACTGCTCGGTCTTGAGCAGATCGATGATGTAGATCCCGCCGCGCTCGCCGTGGATGAAGCGGCGCATCTTCGGGTTCCAGCGGCGCGTCTGGTGGCCGAAGTGCACGCCGGCCTCCAGCAGCTCCTTGATTCCTACCTGAGCCACGGACAACTCCCTTGGTTTCGGCTCGCCGCAGGGCGGCGGCCGGATGAAATTGAACTTGCAGCCCGGGCGATCGAGGCTCGCGGACCCGGCGGAATGCCGGGCAGGGCCGCGATCTCGAGACGGTTGAAGAAGGCCGCCCGGGGTCGATTGATGAATTGCAGACCAGTTTACGAAAGTTCTTCGCAGACGCTCCGTTTAGGCCGATGCGGGCCGGCCCTCCCTTCCCCTACCTCCGGTGGACCGGCCCGCTTTCTCCCAGCGAGAGAACGAGTGCGGCTTACTCGCGCTCGCAAGCTCGCGCGAGCGCCTTAGTTAGATCGGCCGGGAGCGGCGATCGGACGTCGATCGTCACTTCCGTCGACGGGTGCCGGAACGCGAGCCGCTCCGCGTGCAGGAACTGGCGAGGGAGGTCGAGCAGGCCGGCGCGGCCGTACTCGGGGTCGCCGGCCACCGGGTGGCCGATGGCCAGCAGGTGCGCGCGGATCTGGTGGGTGCGGCCGGTCTCGAGCCGCACGCGGAGCAGCGTGAAGCCGTCGAAGACCTCCTCGGTCTCGAAGTGCGTGATCGCCTCGCGCGGCTCGTCGGTGTCGGTCGAGATGCGGGTGCGGACGCGCCGGTCGCGCCCGATCGGCGCGTCGATCGTCCCCGTGCGCGCCGCAGGGCGGCCCTCGACGAGCGCCAGGTACTCGCGCGTGACCTCGCGCCGGCGCAGCATGTCCTTGAGCGCCGCATGCGTCGCCTCGGTACGGGCTACGACGAGCAGGCCGGAGGTGTCGCGGTCGAGCCGGTGCACGATGCCCGGCCGGCGCGGATCGTCACCGCCCGCGATTCGCCCCTGCAGCGCCTGCGCCAGCGTGCCCGCGCGGTGCCCGCGCGCCGGGTGCACGACCACGCCGGCGGGCTTGTCGACCACGAGCAGGTGCTCGTCCTCGTACGCGACCGTGAACGTGGCGTCGGGCACCTCGGGCTCGTGGACCTCGGGCGCAGGACGCACCAGCACGCACTCGCCCGCCGTCACCGTGTGCCGCTTGGGTCGCGGCTCGCCGTCGACGAGCACCAGCCCGGCGTCGATCAGCCGCTGCGCCGCGGCGCGCGAGCCTGCGGCGGGGGCGAGGAACACGTCGAGGCGCTCGCCGGCCGCCTCAGGCCCGACGACGAGCTCACCGGCGTCCATGTCGCGGTGGCCCCTCGAGCACGTACAGCAGCGTCAGCACCCCGAACGTGATCGCCACGTCGGCGACGTTGAACGCGGGCCAGGCCGGCAGGTCGATGAAGTCCGTGACCGCGCCCTCGCGCGCGCGGTCGATCAGGTTGCCGGTGGCGCCGCCGATCAGCAGCCCGGTGGGGAGCCACACCAGCGGGCGCTCGCGGTGGCGGACGAAGAACACGAGCAGCGCCGCCAGCGCGGCGAGCGCGAACAGGACGAGCAGCACGCCGCCGCCGGAGAACATTCCGAACGCGATCCCGCGGTTGCGGACGTTGACGAGCTGGATGCCGAGGATGAGGTCGACCTCGTCGCCGCGCTCGATCGTGGACCGCACGAGCGCCTTGACGGCCTGATCGGCGGCCACGGTGGCGACCGCCACCAGCGCGGCCCGGCCTCCCGGCCCCATCAGCCCGGATCGACCAGGCCCACGATGATCCCGCCGACGATCCGGAGCGCCAGCAGCGCCACGATCGGCGTCAGGTCCAGCGGTCCCACCCGCAGCGGCAGGCGGCGGAACAGGCGCAGGTACGGCTCGGTGACGTCGCGCAGGAAGTCGAGCACCGCGTTCAGCGGGCGCGAATACGGCACCCGCACGCCCATCGCGAACACGAACGAGAAGATCACCCACGCGATGACGATGATCGTGTAGACCCAGATCAGCGCGCCCAGGAACTCCGCGATCTGCTCGCGCACCTCCACGTCAGCCTCCCACGACGTCGTCCATCGCGCTCGCGAACGCGGCCCGTACGCCGCCGCGCTCGAGCGCGGCCAGCCCGCGAGCGGTCGTCCCGCCGGGCGAGGCGACCTCGCGCCGCATGGCCAGCGTGTCGCGCGACCGCAGCATCTCCGCGGAGCCCGCCATCGTCTCCGTGACCAGCGTGGCGGCCATCCGAGCGGGCATGCCGGCCTTGACGGCGGCGTCGACCCAGGCCTCGACCAGCAGCGCCCAGTACGCGGGCCCGACGCCCGAGCACGCGCCGGCGACCGTCATCAGCCGCTCTGGGACGTCCACTACGGTCCCCACGCGCGCGAACAGCTCGCGGACCCGCTCGCGCAGCTCGGCGTCCTCCTGTGCGTCGGCCTCGGCGAAGGCGAGCACGCCGCGGCGGACCTGGGCCGCGACGTTGGGCTCGATCCGGAACACCGGCACGCCGGGGTAGGCGGAGCGCACGTCGGCCTGCGGCGTGCGGGCGAGCAGCGAGACGACGGCCTTCGCCGCCCCGGCCGCTTCCCAGGCGACCTCGGCGAGCTGCGCCGGCTTGTGGGCGAGGATCACGAGGTCCGCCCGCTCGGCCAGCTCGCGGTTGGACTTCGCCGCCTCGCCGCCGAGCTCGTCGGCCAGCGCCTGCGCGCGGCCCGAGCCGGAGTCCGTGCACAGCACGGGATCGCCCCAGCCGCGGGCGAGAGCCCGAGCCATGTTGCCTGCGCCGATGAAGCCGACCTGCATGGCCGCCAAGGTTATGCGGCGCGGCTCAGGATTGGTTGAAGAAGCCCTTCTCGATCAGCCTGGCGCGCTCCTCCGCGGAGACCTCGACGTTGCGCGGCGTGAGCAGGAACACCTTGTCGGCGATCCGCTGCATGCCGCCGTCGAGCGCGTAGGTGAGGCCGGAGGCGAAGTCGATCAGGCGCTTGGAGAGGTCGGTGTCCGACTGCTGGAGGTTCAGGATCACCGGGATCGAGTCCTTGAACTTGTCCGCCACGTCCTGGGCGTCGTTGAAGGACTTGGGGATCACGAGGTGCACGCGGACGTCG
>JBKOYW010000164.1:0-4140 GCA_046744275.1 Actinomycetota bacterium | reverse complement strand
GTCTCCACGTCGAAGTACACGTACAGCTCCGAGCCCATCGACTCCACGACATCCACCCTGGTCCGGAACTTCATCCGGTCCGCGTGCTCCTCCTGCTCGACGGCCGCGTCCTCGAAGTGCTCGGGCCGCATGCCGACGATCACGTCGCGCGCGCCCCGCCCGCCGTCAGCCTGCAGACCCGAGCGCACGGCGTCCGGCAGCGTCACGTCGCCGATCGGCGTCTTGACCACGTCGCCCTCGAGACGGCCCGGGAGGAAGTTCATCGACGGCGACCCGATGAAGCCCGCCACGAACAGGTTCTGCGGGCGCTCGTACAGGTTCGCCGGCGTGTCGACCTGCTGGATGATCCCCGCCCGCATGACCGCCACGCGGTCGCCGAGCGTCATCGCCTCGGTCTGATCGTGCGTCACGTAGACCATCGTGGTCTCGAGCCGCTTCTGGATCCGCGCCACCTCGGTGCGCATCTGCACGCGCAGCTTGGCGTCAAGGTTCGACAGCGGCTCGTCCATCAAGAACGCCTTCGGGTCGCGCACGATCGCGCGGCCCATCGCCACCCGCTGGCGCTGGCCGCCCGACAGGTTCGCCGGCTTGCGCTCCAGATGCTGCTCAAGGTCGAGGATCCGCGCCGCCTCGGTCACCTTCGTGTCGATCTCGGACCTATCGGCCTTGGCCAGCTTGAGCGCGAACCCCATGTTGTCGCGGACCGTCATGTGCGGATACAGCGCGTAGTTCTGAAACACCATCGCGATGTCGCGATCGCGCGGGGCGAGGTCGTTGACCCGCTCGCCGCCGATGAGGAGGTCGCCCTCGGTGATGTCCTCGAGCCCGGCGATCATCCGCAGGGCGGTCGACTTCCCGCAGCCCGACGGGCCGACGAGGATCATGAACTCACCGTCGCCGATCTCCAGATCGATCGCCTTGACCGCCTCAAAACCGTCCGGATAACGCTTGGTGATCTCCTTGAACTGGATCTCTGCCATGACGGCATCACTCCTTGACGATTGACTCGAGCGTCGCGCGCGCCCCGCGCTCGTACAGCGATCTCAATGCGTACCTGTACGCCTCGACGAAGCGCGGGTTGTCAGCCAGGTCGCCAAACAGCTGGCGGTTGGCGATGAAGGCGTCAGGGTCCTCTCGCTGGCGTCGCGCGATCGCCATGAGGCTGTCGGCGAGCCGGTCGACCACCTCGATCGGCTCGCCGTGCTCGTCGACGCCCTCGGCGTAGCGGGCCCAGCTCGCCACCACCGCTGCCGAGCGCTCGATCGGGCCGCCGGCGTCGAGCTGCTCCCGGACGACGGGCAGCAGCCATTTCGGGATGCGGTCCGAGCTCTCGGCACACAGCCGCGCGATCGTGTCGCGCACCTCGGGGTTCGAGAAACGTTCGATCAGCGTCCGCTTGTAGTCGTCGACGTCGACGCCGGGCACGGGCGGCAGCGTCGGCGTGGCCTCGCGGTCCATGTAGCCGCGCAGGAATGCGCGGAAGAGCGGGTCCTGTGCCGCCTCGTGGACCAGCCGGTATCCCGCGAGGTACGCGAAGTAGCAGAGCGCCTGGTGGCTCGCGTTGAGCAGCCGCAGCTTCATCAGCTCGTACGGCTCGACGTCCTCGACCACCTGCACGCCCGCGTCCTCGTACGGGGGCCGCCCGAGCGAGAATGCGTCCTCGAGCACCCATTGGGTGAAGGGCTCGCACACGACGGGCCATCTGTCATCGATGCCGAACCGCTCGCGCACCTCGGCGCGGTCCTCGTCGGTGGTCACCGGCGTGATGCGGTCGACCATCGAGTTGGGGAACTCCACCTCGCGCTCGACCCAGGCGCCGAGCTCCAGGTCGCGCAGCCTGGCGAACGCCGTGAAGGCCTGTCGGGACAGGTGCCCGTTTCCCTGGAGGTTGTCGCAGGACATGACGGTGAACGGCACAAGGCCGCGTTCCCGCCGTCGCCGCAACGCCTCGGTGACGAACCCGAACGTCGTCCGCGGCGTCGCGCCGCGCTCCAGATCGCGCGCCACGTCCCCGGCGGGGTCGAACTCGCCCGTGACCTGATCGATGCTGTAGCCGCCCTCGGTGACGGTGAGCGACACGATCCGCGTCGCCTCGCCGGCCAGCTTCTCGATCACCGCCTCGGGGTCGTCGGGAGCGAACATGTACTCCGTGATCGCGCCGATCACCCGCGGCTCGTACGTGCCGTCCGCGTGCTTGACGACGAGCGTGTACAGGCCGTCCTGCGCGTCCAGCACCTCCTTCATCCGCGCGTCGGCCGCCATGACCCCGACGCCGCAGATGCCCCACTCGAGCGCCTTGCCGGCGTTCATGAGGCGGTCGTGGTACATGGCTTGGTGCGCGCGGTGGAAGCCGCCGACGCCGAAGTGGACGACGCCGGTCGTCACGCGCGAGCGGTCGTACGCGGGCCCCGGCACCGTCGGCGAGGCCAGCACGCTCACTTGATCGCTCCCAGCGTGAGCCCGCGGACGAGGTAGCGCTGCGCGATCCAGCCGCACAGCAGCACCGGGATCGCCGCCAGCGTCGCCGCAGCGGAGAGCCGCGCCCAGAACGCGCCCTCGCTCGTGATGAAGCCGACGAGGTAGACGGGCACGGTTTGCGCCCGCACGGCGGTCAGCGTGACGGCCAGGAAGAACTCGTTCCAGGCGAAGATCACGCAGATCAGCGCCGTGGCGGCGATGCCGGGCGCGATCATCGGGAACAGCACCTTGCGCGCCTCCTGCCACAGGTTGGCGCCGTCGACGCGCGCCGCCTCGAGCACCTCCGTCGGCACCTCGCTCATGAACGAGCGCAGCATCCAGACCGCGATCGGCATGTTCATCGCCGTGTAGAGGACGACGAGCGTCCAGATGTTGTCGAGCATGCCGATGTCGCGGGCGATGATGTAGATCGGCACGATCGCGCCGACCACCGGCAGCATGCGCGTGGACAGGAAGAAGAACAGCACGTCCGTCCACTTCTCTACCGGCCGGATCGAGAGCGCGTAGGCGGCCGGCAGCGCCAGCACGACGACCAGCACGGTCGACCCGACGGTCGCCCACAGCGAGTTGAGCAGCGCGGACTCGAGCCCGCCGCTGAGCACGGCGTCGAACTGGTCGAGCGTCGGCTTGAAGATGAACTTCGGCGGCGAGGTGAAGGCGTCGCGCTCCTGCTTGAAGGCCGTGAGCACCATCCACAGCACCGGGAAGAACATCAGCAGCGCGGCTGCCCAGCCGAGCAGCGCCAGCACCGACCCGCCCAGCCGCGAGCTGCCGACCATGCGTGACTCGCTCATGCCGCCACCTCCTCCTTCCGGCGGTACGCAGAGATGTCGATCACCCGCGACGCCACGACCGGATCGGTGAACAGCCGCGAGATCACGCGCAGCGCGTAGGTGGCGATGATGATCGTGAGGATTACGACGATCACGCCGAGCGCCGCCGCCTCACCGACGTCGAAGGCGCGGAAGGCCGTCTGGTAGAGCTCGAACGGCAGGTTGGTCGTGGCCGTGCCCGGTCCGCCCTGGGTGATCATGAAGATCGAGTCGAAGGTCTGGACCAGGTAGATCGACCCGAGCACGACGCCCAGCTCGAGGAACTGGCGCAGGTGCGGCAGGGTGATGAACCGGAAGCTCTGGACCGCGGTCGCGCCGTCGACGCGCGCGGCCTCGAGCACGCTGCGGTCCTGGCTCTGCAGCCCGCCGAGCAGGATGAGCATCATGAACGGCGCCCAGTGCCAGGTCTCGACGAGGATGATCGTGAACAGCGGGTACTTGCTCGCCCAGTCGACGTCACCGACGCCGAGCGGGCTGAGCACCCAGTTCACGATGCCGAAAACGGGGTTCAGCATAGTCGTCTTCCACAGCAGCGCGGCGGCTGCGGGCATGACGAGGAAAGGCGCGATCAGGAGCGTCCGGCAGATGCCGCGGCCGAGGAACTTGCGATCGACGAGGAGCGCGCAGGCGAGACCGACGAGCACAGAAGCCAGCACCGCCCCGACGGTCAGCAGCACGGTGACGAGCAGCGCGTGCCAGGTGCGGGAGCTGGTCAGCACCTCCTGGTAGTTCTCGAGCCACGCGAACTCGCGGCTCCCCGGGCGCAGCAGGTTCCACGAGAAGAAGCCTGTCTCTTATACACATCTGACGCTGCCGACGAGTTCCGAAC
>JBKOYW010000545.1:0-3107 GCA_046744275.1 Actinomycetota bacterium | reverse complement strand
CTCGTCCGGGCCCTCGAGGCCGTGGTCGAGCGAGTTGCGGATGAGGTGCACGAGCGGGTCGCCGAGCGCGTCGACCACGGTGCGGTCGAGCTCGGTGTCCTTGCCGACCAGCTCCAGCTCGACCTGCTTGCCGAGCTTGGTCGAGAGGTCGCGGACGAGGCGCGGGAAGCGGAGGAAGACGGCTTCGACCGGGATCATGCGGACCTGCATGACCATCGCCTGGAGGGCGTGCGAGGTGCGGGTGAGGTTCTGCATCGCCTGCGAGAGGCCCGGCACGTCGGCGTCGGCGGCCAGCGCCTCGACCTGGGTGCGGTGCAGGACGAGCTCGCCCATGAAGTGCATCAGCTGGTCGAGCCGCTCGGCGTCCACGCGGACGGTCGAGGAGCCCTTGCCGTGCCCGCCCGACTTCGGCTTCGCCGCGGCGGCGGGGGCGTCGGGCTTGGCGGCGGCCGCCTCCTCCTGGGGGACCTCACCCTCGTCGACGGCGGCGTCGCTGACGGCCTCGAAGACCTCGACGTGCGCGACGTCCGAGACGGAGCTGACGACGGCCGCCAGCTCGGAGTCGGCGCGCTCGGAGATCACCCAGACATCGATCTCGGTGCCCGCGAACGTCTCGACGTCGTCCGGCGTCGGGCTGCAGGCCAGCGTCTCGCCCAGCTCGGCTAGCGCGGACAGGACCATGTACGCCCGCACGGACGGGATCTGGACGTCCTCGGACAGCGTCGCGCTGATCTGCACGACGCGGCGGCCGTCGGCCATCTCGGCCAGATCGACGGGGGCGTCGGCGGTGTGCTTGGGCTGCTCCTCCTCGACGTCGCGCTCGCGCACGAGGCCCTTGAGGCGCGAGATCAGCGGCTTCGGCTCGATCTGCTCCTCGCCGCTCTCGTCGATCGCGTCGACCGCGGCCGACAGCGCGTCAAGGCACTCGAGCAGCACGTCGATCGCCTCACGCGGCAGGCCGCCCTTGCGTTGGCGCAGCAGCTCGAAGACGTCCTCCATCTCGTGGGTGAGCGCCGCCATGCCGGCGAAGCCCATCGTCGCGCTCATGCCCTTCAGCGAGTGCGCGATCCGGAAGATCTCGTCGACCGTGTCCTGGTCGTCGGGGCGCTCCTCGATCCGCACGACGGCGAGGTTGAGCTCCTGCAGGTGCTCGCGTCCCTCGGCGAGGAACATCGGCAGGTACTCGGAGATCTCCATTACGACTGGTTCTTCCGGTAGATGAAGTGGAACGGGGACGTGAGGTCGACCGCGCGCGGGTCGCTGACGCGCTCGGAGGTGCCCACGACGAGGTAGCCGCCGGGCGCCAGCGCGGTGGCCAGGCGGGCGTGGAGGGCGTCGCGGACCTCTTCGGTGAAGTAGATGACGGTGTTACGGCACATGATCAGGTCGTAGCGGCCGGCCTGGACCGGCATGCGCAGGAGATCGCCGACCTCGAAGCGCGTCATGCGCAGGAGCTCGCTCTTCGCCTGCCAGCCCCCTTCATCGACCGGGTCGAACCACTTCTTCAGGAGGGCCGGCGGCGCGGTGCGGGCGTCCTCGGCGGTGAAGCGGCCCGTGCGGGCGCGCTCGACCATCCGGCGGTCGAGATCGGTGCCCTGGATCTCCACCCGCGCGTGCGGGATCGACTCGCGGGCGGTGGCCGCCAGGGTGAACGCCTCGGCGCCGTAGGACGAGCCGGCGCTCCAGCAGCGGACGCGGCCGCGCTCGGCGAGCTCGGGCAGGATGGTCCGGCTGAGCGCGGTCCACTGGTCCTCGTGGCGCCAGAGGTGCGAGACGTTGATCGTCACGCGGTCCAGGAACGCGTCGAGCTCCTCCTCGTCGGCCTTCAGGCGGGCGCCGTAGGCCGCGAGGTCGGGGGTGCCGCGGCGCTGCGCGAAGGTACGCACGCGGCGCTCCATCTGACCGCGCTTGTACTGGAGCAGGTCGACCCCGCAGAGCCGGCGGACCAGCTCGCTGAGGGCGGTGAAGTCGTCGCTCTTGACGGTGGCGGTGAAGCCCGCGCCGGAGCCGGCGGCGGCGTGCCGCGCGGCGATGCGCTCGGACAGGGTCATCGGCCGGCCTCCCGGGCGATCGCGCCGGCGAGCTCGTCGAGCGGGAGCACCTCGTCGGCCAGGCCCGCCTCGGCCACCGCGCGCGGCATGCCGTAGACGGTGCAGGTCGACTCGGCCTCGCAGAGGATGCGGCCACCGGCGGCGCGGACCGCCTTGGCGCCTTCGAGCCCGTCGCGGCCCATGCCGGTGAGAACCACGAGCACCATGCGCGGGCCGTACAGCTTGGCGACGTCCTCGATCGTGAAGTCCGCGCGCGGGCGCAGGCCGCCGACCGGGGCGTCGTCGGACAGCCGCGCGTGGCGATCGGTGCCGACTCGCAGGTGGGCGCCGCCGGGCGCCAGCAGGGCAACGCCGGGCTCGAGCGTCTCGCCGCCGGCGGCCTCGCGCACGTTGAGCGGCGAGGAGGCGTCGAGGCGCGTGGCCAGCGAGGCGGTGAAGCCGGGAGGCATGTGCTGGACGATCAGCGTGCCGGCGCCGAGCGGCGACGGCAGGCGCGGGATCAGCTCGCCCAGGGCCTTGGGGCCGCCGGTCGAGCAGGCGATCACGACCAGCTTCTTGCCGGCCACAGCGGTGCGCCGCACGCGCGGGTGCTCCGGGCGGCGGGCGATCGGCTTCGGCGCCGGGCGGCGGACGCGGCCGCTGTGGGCCGCCTCGCCGACCTTGCGGCCGAGCTCGGAGGTGAAGGTCTCCAGCGGCTCGCCGAACGCGGGCTTGGCGACCAGCTCGAAGGCGCCCTCGGCGAGCGCATCGACGGCGCGGGCGCCGTGGGCGGGCGAGAAGGCGGAGACCACGACGACCGGCACCGGCTCGGCCTTGCCCTCGCGCAGGGCTCGCAGCACGCCGATCCCGTCCATGCCGGGCATGTGCAGGTCGAGCGTCATGGCGTCGGGCCGGTGGTCGCGGCAGGCTGCCAGGGCCTCGTCGCCGTCCGCCGCGGTGGCGACGACGTCGAAGCCCTGCCGGTCCAGCGCGTCCGACAGCATGCGGCGCATCAGCCGCGAGTCGTCGGCGACGACGACCCGCCGCTTGTCAGTGGTCTCGAGCACCTCGTTCCCC